>NZ_JARJVV010000004.1:0-221296 GCF_029348455.1 Segatella intestinalis | reverse complement strand
AGTCATTTTAATTTGACTGCAAAGTTACGAAATCAAGTCCGTTTCATTCCCAAACACCACCTAATAGACTGTATTTCAATTAATTCAAAGAGCGATTAGTCCACTTTAACGGGACAGTAGTGGGGCGACAAGTTAAAAAAACAACTCCATGGTGTAATTGGTAGCATACCAGATTTCAGATCTGGAGGTGGTGGTTCGAATCCATCTGGAGTTTATATGGAGTTTGTAGCTCAGTTGGTAGAGTGCCAGGTTGTGGCTCTGGTGGTCATGGGTTCGATCCCCATCAAACTCCCAAATGCTTCAATAGCACAGTGGTAGTGCAGCTCCCTTGTAATGAGCAGGTCGTAGGTTCGAATCCTACTTGAAGCTCCACATAAAAAAGGCTTCTCTTCAGGCAGTTTTGCTTGAAAAGAAGCCTTTTAGCTTTCTTGTAAGACGATGTCTCGTTGATGTTCATTCATATTTTTCCTCCTTTATCCTTACACAAAGTTCAGAATAGATTTGAGTCTGTCCTGTACCTTGTTGAGCACCTGGATGGTGTCTTCGTTGTTCTTATCCTTCTTGTTTTCAAGAAGAATGATAGCCTTCTTTATCAGCTTGCAGTCCTCTATGGATAAAGGCATTTCAGTGATAGAGTAGTCTGGATCAGCGTATCTGTAGTATATTCTATCATAAACCTCGATAGGAGCATTGTAGCCCAGTTTGTCAGATCTCATAATCTGTATGTCCATCTGTACAGTTCTGGCGCATACTCCTTTGGTGATTCCCTCCATGTCGTAGAGAGCATCGCTGCATGCTTCCACGAGATCATCGAGAGTCCATCTTCTGTATCTGTTTCTTAAACAGTTGTCTATAGTTTTGTACCTTATTAAGGCATTCTTATTTGCTGGCATAGTTCTTTCATTTAAACGTAAAAAATGGTTGGATTTCATCCAACTTTTTCTCGTCATGTCAGAGCAGATGCAAGCAGTTGACTAAAAGAAAAAGTTGGATTCTCCCGGCAAGGAAACTCCAACTCTTTCGTATTATCTTTGTTCTCTGTGGGGCACGCTGCTACGATGCCCGATAGAAATAACTATGCGAATAATGATGTGGGAATCCTATACCGGCTGTATCTGATGTACTTGATGTATGTACATAACTATTCCGTTCAAAGCGTCGATAGCTCTGAACGAATGATTGTGATGTTATGTGCATATTTAAATTCATTTCCGTATAGGATTTTTATATTTTTACTTTTTATTTGTCTAATTCGGGTGCAAAGATACAAAAATAGTGCGAAATCTTTTTGCGTAGCAGCAAAAAAATGGTATAAACATGCGGATTTTAAGCAAAAAGAGCAGTTCTGATAGTGATAATCGACTGATTTCCCTGATAATGCTTCGCCCCACACCATGAAGAATGCTACTGGAGTTCCACCTGATAGACTTTGCATTTATGTCAGCAAAGCATGACGTAAGTGCAAAGTCCCTCAGTCGGAAGGTGCCCACGAAACGACATCCGGTAGCTTACAAACTGAGTAGGTGGGACGCAAGCGATTCCCACTTAATCAGTTTGACACTACTGCATGTCCATTCGTCGAGAAGGGCACTGGCTCACAGCATCAACCTTCATTTTCCCTCCCTTCCACCTTATTATAATATAATGGTATTCCTCTTTTAAAATGTATTCATGTGGACGTGAATACATATATACATGGATAGGTGTGTACGTGTACACATGAATACAACTTGAAGCCCTCATACCATGATGAGTAGCAGGCCTTTATAGATTTGCATTTTTATAAACAAGATGATAATGCTTCGCCCCACACCATGAAGGATGCTACTGGAGTTCCACCTAATAGACTTTGCATTTATGTCAGCAGAGCATGATGTAAGTGCAAAGTCCCTCAGTCGGAAGGTGCCCACGAAACGACATCCGGTAGCTTACAAACTGAGTAGGTGGGACGCAAGCGATTCCCACTTAATCAGTTTGCCACTACTGCATGTCCATTCGTCGAGAAGGGCACTGGCTCACAGCATCCACTTTCATTTTCCCTCCCTTCCACCTTATTATAATATAATGCATTTCGTTTTTATAGGCATTCTGTCATTTCTCCTTCTAATATGTATTCATGTGGACGTGAATACATATATACATGGATAGGTGTGTACGTGTACACATGAATACACCTTAAACCCTCATACCATGATGAGTAGCAGGCCTTTATAGATTTGCATTTTTATAAACAAGATGATAATGCTTCGCCCCACACCATGAAGGATGCTACTGGAGTTCCACCTGATAGACCTTGCATTTAGGTCAGCAGAGCATGACGTAAGTGCAAGGTCCTTCAGTCGGAAGGTGCCCACGAAACGACATCCGGTAGCTTATAAACTGAGTAGGTGGGACGCAAGCGATTCCCACTTATTCAGTTTGACACTACTGCATGTCCATTCGTCGAGAAGGGCACTGGCTCACAGCATCAACCTTCATTTTCCCTCCCTTCCACCTATTATACTATCCTGGTCTTCCTCTTTATAAGCATTCTGTCTTTCCTTATAAATCTTTCGGTTTTCCTTCTTTATAATCTTCGCCCACGCCATAGTCCAGTAAGCATGAACAGTTAGCCAGGGTGTTGTTCTTTCGCAGGCCGATTATATCGACTTACGAAGGAACAACACGCTGGCTTTTTAAACTGTTGATACTTGCTTGGACTATTCCCACCCGGCTTTTCTATCCCTGCAGTCATTCCCTGTTATACTTTTTCTTCTTACTGAAACCAGAAGTCTTTGATTCCGTATCGTCTTTGGGATTTCGGGATTCTTTTTCTGCAAAGTTATCGCGTATCTGGCAAATAGCAAGTCGTGATTCGGTAACAATCTTCCTTTTCCATGAAACATGCAAAAGAGTATTCTTCCCATCAGACTTGCCTTATTGCCTTGTACGCACTTTGAAAAGCAGAAAAAGCTTCCCGATCCCAAGTCCGAAAGGACTTAACGAAAGGGAGAAAATAAATTTAGAGACTATGGCAAAAGATTTCAACAACCGCCTGATTACTCCAGAATTGGAGAAGGCAATGCAGGACTATCCGCTTTATTCTCAGGATAGTAAGAAGAAGGATGCAGTTTGCATCGCAGTGTTTTTCATCGGCAATGCTCGCTGGTACATTCTTGAAGGACAGCGAGAGAATGATGATTTTGTGCTCTTTGGCATCGTTGTAGGTCTGGCTGAGACTGAGTACAGCTACATTTCTGCCAATGAAATGGCAAGTGTGGAGTTGGATGCAACCAAGTTCGGACTCGGCAAGGTCAGAGTGGAGCAGAGAAAGCCATTCCAACCATGTCAGCTTTCTGAAATCATCGACAGAGAGTTGCAGTCTTTCCTCAGCAGACTTTACGATTGAAAACATTTTTCTCGGTGGGTAGAGGCTGATGGCTGCTACCTCCCATGTAACAACAATTAAAGCAATGAACATGGTACAGGTTTACATCAAGGGACAGGAGGATAAGGAGTTGAGCAGCTTTTTGCGCTATTATCCGGTACGTATCAAGAACATCGGTATGGATGCATTCTTCGACCGCCAGGTTATCTATGATTTCAAGGATGGTCGAAACCATGCTGATGTGGCGAAGTGCGTGGCAAAGATGCTTGTCAAGAAGTTTGGTCGCAAGGTTCGCAGCGTAGTCTTCTCTTGTGTTCCTGCAAGCAGTCAGGAGCGTAACGAGGCACGCAACAAGAACTTCTCTGAACTTGTCTGCAAGTTTTCTGGAGCAATCAATGGCTTTTCCCATGTCAAGGTTGTTGGCGAACGTACTGCTGTTCATGGCACTAAGGTCAAGAAGGATGAGCGAGAAAAGCGCTTGAAGGAAAAGAATAATATTGAGGTGGATGCGAACTTCTTCAAAAACAAGATAGTCTGCATTTGGGACGATGTGGTCACTACCGGCACTTCATTCTGTGCCTACACCGCACAATTGGAACAAGTAGGGGCGCACGTAACAAACGGCATTTTCCTCGGCAAGACATCATATAAATATGTACAGCAATGAAAAGAAAGAACATGACAAAGTTTGACAAGGCTGTTTCGGCAGCCTTTACAGGTCATCGCTTTTACAACTTCTCTCAGCAGGAGGTCATAAGAGAGCAATTGACCAAAGCCATTCTCGAAGCTTACGAGCATGGCATCAGTAATTTTATTTCGGGATTCGCCATCGGTATTGACTTGATGGCAGCCGAGATTGTGCAGTCGCTGAAACCTTCCTGCCCAGGAATGACGCTTTCCGCAGCCATTCCTTTCAGAGGTCAGGCAGATAGGTTCAAGCCCAGTAATAGGGTGGTTTATGATGGATTGATGGCTTCTGCAGATGAGGTGATCATCCTTTCAGAATACTATTACAACCGATGTTTCCTTGACCGAGACGAGTTCATGGTTGAGAATGCGTCCCTTCTCATTGCCTTCTATGATGGGAGAGAGAAGGGTGGAACCTACTACACTTTCAAGAAAGCCAACAGTTTGGGCGTTCCAGTGGTGAATATATATTGAATAACTCGCTAAATATCAAGCTTATGAATGAATTTGTTGACATTATCGTTATCTACGTTGTTTTCCGTGCCATCCTCGCCTTCCTGGGCGCATGGTGGCATGGAGACGGACGCAACGATTTCAGACGAGACCGATAGGAATGTAGAGATGATGAAGTATGGAAAACTCGTTAAATATCGTTAATGCAATAAACCTTACCGAGTTTTGTGAGTCAAAGAAAAGGTTTTGGTAGGAATCATGACTTTTGCTTGATGATGGTTCTGAGCTTGGAAAAGACATCAAAGGCAATCATCGGAAACGTGCAGCGAGGACTGCACCATAGCCTTCGTGGCACTCTCAAAGATACAAGAATTTTATATTTTGCATTTATGAAAAAGAGAACAATTATCACAATGGTTCTGGTAGGAATCCTCGGCTTGGCACAAGCCCAAAACAACTCCATAAGTGACAAACACTTGCAGTCTGTTACAGCGATAAGTCGCGTATTAGGAGACGGTAGAAAAGTTGAAACCGTTGTACTTCAATACGACACACCTATTAGTAACAAAAGTCTTTCTGCCGAAAGTTATCGTGTAGAAGATAAGGAGGTGACACGCATATATGCCAACAAGGTTCCCGAACGAGCACAACAAGGAGTAGACGGACAGTATGTCATCATTGAAGTAAAGGCAGAAGTAGATTTGAATGCTCAGCCTCAAAAGCCTACCGAAGCGGACAAAGAAAAGAAACAGGAACGCGATCGTATGCAGGGAGGCCCGGGATTACGTGCAGGATGGAGTACTGGGGGAAATGACAAATATCCTGGTAATGCTGTAGTAACGCAAATCGCCGATATAAAAACCAGTAAAGGAAAAAACTACAAGGCAAACACCTTGCCAATAGAAAGTACTTCCGAGAAATGCCTCGTTGCAGATGATTTCAGACAAGAAGAATTTATAAGTCCGTACAGCGGACAAGTATTACCTTATAATATATACTTGCCGAAAGACTATAATCCGGCTGAACACTATCCTTTGGTACTCTTCATCCACGATGCGGGAGTGGCCAGCGGAGACGTCACGCACACACTTTATCAGGGAAACGGTGCAACTTCGTGGGCAGAGCCGGAAGCACAAGCACGTCATAAGTGCATCGTTGTTGCCCCGGAGTATCCGGTCATTACGATAGATGATAACTGGAATTACAGCCACCACCTTGATGCTACCATTGCTTTATTAAAAGAGCTCCAGACTAAATATTCCATAGACCCGAAACGCATTTATACCACAGGGCAGTCAATGGGATGCATGTCATCCATTGTATTGATGTTAAAAGAGCCGGATTTGTTTGCCGGTGCACTACTTGTAGCAGGAAAATGGAATCCTTCCCTAATGGGACCGTTGGACAGACAGAACATCTGGATTATTTCATGCGAAGGCGATACTTCGTCCAATTCATTACAAGGACAAGCCGTAGAATTGTGGCGTAGTCAGGGTACCAAGGTATCAGAAGCAACATGGGATATGACGTTGCCAAAGGAACAGCTCTCCGAGGAAGCAAACAAAATGCGTGCTGAAGGCAACCATCTGCTGTTTACCCATCTTACAGGTGGCAATCATCGCGCCACATGGTTCGTGGCATACGGCATAGAAGGTGTGCAGGATTGGCTGTTTGAGCAACATAAATAATAAGCATCCCTTTTTCAAGGAAAAAAAACGTTATAAATAACAAAAATGAAGAATATTATAATAGTATCATTTGCACTCCTGTTCGCCATGAACATCTGTGCAGCTAAGAAATCAAAGGTTACGCCTTTGCAGTTTAATCCTGATAATGGTGTAAAAGCGTCATTGACTATGACGGATGGTAAAGTGGTAAACTATACTGCTTACACCAAACTCTATTTCGTGACCAATGTGGAGGATTCCACCTATCAGTATATGAACATCTTTGTGCCTGAAGGAGCTACACACCAGTCGCCTATGTTCCTCCGCACCTATGTGGGAGGTTATATGGCGAGTGAAGCAGGTTATCCTCAGGCGCAGGATGCCAGCGGACGAGCTTTGGCTGAGGGTTATGTGCTTGTCATTCCTGGCAGCCGTGGCCGTACATCAACCGTAAAACAGGGAAAGAAGACCATTTATACCGGTCGTGCTCCAAAAGCATTGCTCGATCTGAAGGCAGCAGTCCGTTATCTTCGTCATTTTGACAATGTGATTCCTGGAAATGCTGAGAAAATCATCACCGATGGAACGAGTGCAGGAGGAGCCATGTCGAGTCTGCTGGGCGCAACAGGTAATCATCCTTCTTACGCTCCTCTGCTCAAAGCTATGGGAGCAGCCGATGAACGAGACGACGTGTTTGCCTCTGTATGTTATTGCCCGATAACAGATTTGGATCATGCCGACATGGCGTATGAGTGGTTGTATGTCAATACAGATAGTCGCAAGAGCCTGTCTGCCAGCAAGCAGGCCTTATCTCAGGAACTTGCAGCTCAGTTTCCTTCCTACATCAATTCCTTGGGTCTGAAGAAGGCTGATGGAACAGCTCTCAATGCCGAAAACTATCTCGATTATATCAAGCAGATTCTCATCAAGAGTGCCCAGGAAGCAAAAGATGCTGGCGCAGATATTCCAGATTCTTTAGGGTTCAGTTTCAGCAGTATGGCTGCATTCCAGGCACCAGTTAATGGCCAGAGCAGCCGTCCGGGTATGGGAAACAATAGAGCAGAGGGAATGCCTGGAGGCGAAAGAAGACCATCGGTAGGAAGACCAGGAGGTGGCAGAAAGCCATCAGCCGGAATGCCTCCTATGAGAATATCTGGCCGCAAGATGGTGGGCGAATACATTACAGATCTCGACATGGGAAAATACCTGAATTATGTGGTCAGTACCCAACCTCTGAAAGGTGTACCTGCATTCGACAGTTACAATGTTGATGGAGCTGCAGCAAGTGGTGAGAATGGAGAATTCGGCAATGCTCAGGGTTCAGATGTCAACTTCACATCTTGGAGTGCCGAGAAAGCCGGAACCGCTGTTTCTGAGGAAGTCAAGGAGAATGTCCGTCTGCTGAATCCGATGTATTTCATTGGCGATGGCGTTTCATCAGTAGCTCCTCACTGGTATATTCGTCATGGAGCCCGCGACAGAGATACAGCCTTTTCTGTTTCCATCAATTTGGCTGCAAAACTGCAGAACTCAGGCAAGGACGTAAACTTCAAGCTGCCTTGGAACCGCCCTCACAGTGGCGACTATGCCTTGAACGAACTCTTTGCCTGGATGGCAGAAATCGTAAAATGATAGTATGAACGAAAATTGTGTGGACTGCTTTCAAAGAGATGAGATGAAATAGCATGTAACTTCTGAAAAAATAAACCGACTGATAATAGGCTATCTTTAAGCGAAGGACCTATAGTCAGTCGATTTGTTTATTCCTGCTGATTGCACGATTTTGACTCCGGCAGAGTTATGTCTTTTATCTGGTATCTTACAAACCTTATTTTCCCTCTCTTACAATCCAACTTTCAAACCACGTTGTTTGAAGTTGAATTCGTCAAAGACGTCACCTGCTTCCACTTCCACTTTCATAAAGCGGTTTGCATCCAGTGTTGTAGGCTGAATGGTTACAGTCAATATATTTCCTACACTTTTAGCAGTCAGCCAATCTGTGGTAATGGATGCATCCTTGTTGTCATCATAGTTAGGAGAAAATCTCTTTACTTCACCTCCAGCTTCTTTTTCTGTAGCCGACACTACCCAAAAAGAACTATAGTTTGTGCAATATAATATCTCCGAGTGCTCGCTGCTTGCGTTAAAATGTCAAGACCGACACACCTAAAATCTTGCATCAACGTGCTCTAAGTCACAAATTATATTTATCTTTGGGTGAAATTTTACCCCCAAAATATGCAAGCCTATGAAAGCAGTATGCGGTCTTGACGTGCACAAAGATAACGTTTATCTTTGTATTTTGAATGAGTTTGGAGAACTTATTGAAAAAGTTCTCGGAGTTTTAACTTTTCAGTTGGAAGATATGCGTGATGAAGGCTATCAGCCCATCGTGGAGCTACAGATCTATAATCTCTCCATCTTCGGGAATATGAATGCGGTCTGCCTTGCCGCACTTCAAGACTTCTTCTCTCATGGCAGCACGGGTGACTTGATTGTGGTTGACACCTTCAAGATGGGTTGCCACGAAGGTTGCCCAAGGAGCATAGTCCATTGACTTTATAACATCAGGAATGTGCATGATGACATGTCCGCCTATATAGAATTTGTTTCCTCCAGCGTTCACGATAATAACCTGCGGATGCCAGCGGTCTATGTTTCGGCGTACTCCGCTGTACCAGATGGTGTCACCTGCCAGATAGCAGACCGGTTCTGCCTCATGACGCAGCACATAGCCGCAGGTGTGACCTGCCAAGGGGAGCATCCACCAGTGACCGTGACGGCTTTCTGTCTTTGACAGACGGATGTCGCCGAAACGTGAGTCTTCGCCAATGATTTCCACGTTGGTAAATCCATGACTCTTAACAGTATTCCTATCTTGCTCGTCTTGCACAAAGATGTGAACCTTCTTGTTCAGCAGCTTGTAGGCGGTATTGTCGATGTGGTCAAGGTGCAGATGGGTAAGTAGCACGCAGTCTATGTTGTTGACAATTTCTTCTGCCTTCATGGGCAGGTCGTGTAGCGGGTTTCTCAACTCCTGATGGTGAGAGAACGGAAAAGGAGCAAACGACCCTTTCTCGCCGAGCACGGGGTCAACGAGAAATCGCTTTCCCGCATACTCGATAATGATGGTGGCATTTCTAATCTGTTGAATCTTCATAATCTTAATGTTTTATTTCTAACTATGGTGCAAAGGTAGCCTGAAATGTTAAATTTATCTATACCATTTCATTCTCCAGTTGTGCCATTTTGATAAATCATCGAAAAAATGTACCTTTGCATAAAAAATAACTGATTAAGATTATGGCAAAGCAAAGACAGCGTCTGGTAGAAGTGCCATTCAGCAAGACGGACTGTGGCGTAGATTTCTACATCAACACAGCTTATGGCGGCGAGTGCCCTTGGGTGCTAACGGAGCATGAAGTGTTCAAGACCGACTTCTTCGAAATATTTTTCATCAAGAAAGCCAATGGCTACGTGCTGATAGACTACAGGAAGATAAACCTGAAAGACGGCATGGTGCTTATTGTGAAGCCTCACCAGCAGCAGGAATGGCACATCGATGAGGAGGCTCTCGACTACGAGTTTTTGATATTTCGCGAGGATTTTATGCGAACGTTTATTGCCGACAAATTCTTTGTCTATCGTCTGCAATACTGCCAGCAGACCGAAATACCGCCCTATTTGATGTGTTCGGGAAATGAATGCGAAGAATATCAGCGGCTGCTCAAGAAAATACGGACAGAACTTCGGCAGCCGCAAGCCGACAGCTACAACATTATCGTCAGTGTGCTCTACTATCTGTTGGCAATTATGAATCGCCATTATGCCCTTGAGTATCAATTGCCTCTGGCTGCTCCTAAGAATTATTATGCCTTTCAGTTTGTGGAATTGATGGAAACCCACATCCGGAAGTTGCAGCGTGTGCAGGACTACGCCTCGCTACTCAAGATTAGCCGCATCACCCTGAACCATAGCGTGATGGCGCAGTATGGAGTATCGGCTACCTATCTGCTGAAACAGCGACTGTTGGCAGAAATCAAA
Organism: Segatella intestinalis; assembly: GCF_029348455.1. Taxonomy (NCBI): domain Bacteria; kingdom Pseudomonadati; phylum Bacteroidota; class Bacteroidia; order Bacteroidales; family Prevotellaceae; genus Segatella; species Segatella intestinalis. The sequence goes on along the minus strand of NZ_JARJVV010000004.1, from coordinate 211,078 downwards.
AATGAACTTCTATTCACCAGCAAGTCTATAAGTGAGATAGCCTATGCTTTCAACTTCTCCGAACCACCCCACCTGATGCGTTTTTTCAAGCAGCAGACGGGCAAGACATGTAGAGAATTCCAAGATGACTATAAGAATGGTGTGTATGAATGAGAATGATTTATCATTTTGGCGTTTTGGGCGTTCAGAAATGAGCGTGGGCATTGCTTGTCGGATGAGTCACAATTAATTCTTTTATCAAAATGGTAGAGAAGAAATTGTATATGGTATAATGTGTCTTTGTTTTATGCACTACCTTTGCACCGTAATCAAAACAAATAGAAATATGACAGAAATACTTATTGAAGCGAAAAAGTCAGTAACTTTGCACCGTCAAAAGAATAGTTGAAATTTAAAAGATTAGTTTAATTATGGAAAAGGAAATATTATTGAATAATGGAGTGAAGATTCCTACACCGGGCTTCGGAACGTTTCTCACTCCTGATGGAGCAACCTGCGTTGAAGCTGTGAAAGCTGCCATCGCTGCCGGCTACACCCACATCGACACCGCTGCTATATATAAAAATGAGAAGAGCGTGGGCGAGGGAATCAAGGAAAGTGGAATCAAGCGTGAGAATCTCTTTGTTACCAGCAAGGTTTGGAACACGGAGCGTGGTTACGACAAGACCTTGAAGGCGTTTGATAAGACTTTGAGTGATTTGCAGCTTGATTATCTCGACCTCTACCTCATCCATTGGCCAGCCAACGAGTTGCAGTTTGGCAAGGATGCAAATCAGCTGAATGTAGATACTTGGAAAGCGATGGAGCGTCTGCATGAAGAGGGCTTGATTCGCTGCATCGGTCTTTCCAACTTCATGCAGCATCATGCAGAGCCAGTAATGGCGAAGGCAAACATCTGTCCGATGGTTGACCAGATAGAGTATCATCCGGGATTCACCCAGAAGGAGTGTGTTGAGTTCTGCAAGAAGAACAACATTCTTGTGGAAGCATGGAGCCCATTGGGAAGAGGCAATGTCTTGGACAATCCTCTCTTGAAGTCAATTTCTGCCAACCATGGCAAGAGCGTGGCTCAGGTAGTTATCCGTTGGGTGATGCAGACAGGCGTGCTGCCACTGGTAAAGTCGGTTACTCCAAGCCGAATCAAGTTAAACTTCGATGTATTCGATTTTAAACTCTCTCAGCAGGAAATGTTTGAAATCGCATCGCTGAAGGCTGAAAGAATAGGTTCAGACCCAGATACATGTGACTTCTAATACTGTATAGATTTGGAGCGAAATGTCCCCAAAACATATAAGATGAAAATGTAAAAAGTTACGGAGAATGTGGATTATCTCCGTAACTTCTTACCTTAAGCCCCATTTTTAATGTTATTGAGTTTCCCTCAGTTCTTCTATGAGATTTTCAAGAATATAATCATCGCTCATAAGCTGTAAGCCATATTTGGGGTCAGACAGTTGCTGGTACACCTTAGTAGTGTAAAACAAGTTGAGTGCCCTTTCTGCATCAATATGCAGAGCTTCTGCAAGCATCATTATTATTCGGCTTTGTTTGCGCCATAATACAGAATCCCTCATACTTCTTTCTCCCAGTTCAATAAAGTTTCACTAATGTCGTCTGCCACCCAGTCAAGGCTTTGTGTATGAAGGTCTTCATAACGTTTAATCAGCCTACGATGAATCAGTCCCTGCTTCAGCAGGCGGTCGTGCATCTCCTTTCCGGAAATGCCCAGTTTCCGTGCTCCACTCTCTATTGCCATAACGGCGAAGTGAATATGTCTGTATGTATCGTTGTCTGAATATGCCATATTCTGTAATCCGTTTATTTCGTATTCTTTATTGTTTCTTCATGCTCTAATCATTTGATAGATATGCGCCTGAATCTATGGGATAAGCCAAGTTCAACCCCATATTGGCACTATATATCTGCAAAAATACAAAAAATATTCAGAAAAGTGATTTAATGAATGAATTTTGTTTGCAGGACGAACTTGATTTAACCTTATTTATATGCTAGAGGATGTTGATGGCATCTTGAATAATCAGAAATCCTTAATGACCTTAATGACCTTGACCTTAATGACCGGAAACGCCCCCTAAACATTCATCTATTTTTCTGATGAAACTCCTTTCTTGTCTTTGCCATTGCTTCCGTAGCCATGTCATGGGTTTCTATTAGCAATGGACTCTTGTGATATTGTACGATTTTGACTACGACAGAGTTGTGCCTTTTCTTTTCCTCGATGCATTGGACAATCAAGTCCGGGTTGGCAGACTTTGATGTTGGAGTCTTGTCAAAATTCTGAATATAGGCAGCGTTGGTCAGGAAGAGAATATCAGAACCTTCCGGGATTTTCTGCATTACCTTCACCATGAGGGTTAGCATCATTCGGAACTCCGTGGTGTGTAGGTCGCTGATTACATCACGGCTGATGATGCTTCCATTGTTCTCAATCACAACGGCAGCACCACCAGCTCGCTCTTTATGGCCATAATCACATGAGCCACCTATCCAAACGTAATATGTAGATGTGTCTTGTGTCATAATTATTCTTTACTTACAGTTTCATTTGTAGATAATTTCCCAGGATGTTGCCAACACGCAATTGTCGGGCATAATCCATTAGTTTACTGATATTTCTTCCTGGTCTGGAAAGATAGTTATCGATGATTTCAGAACAGACGTCAATGCCCACCTTATTGCGGAACTTTACTGCATCGTATACGCATCGTTCTACATCATATACCTTTACCTTAAATCCATCTATGACTTTCTCCATCACGCCGATTTCAAGAATGTTGGAAGTATAGTGATGGAGCTCTATCTTTGGGAATGAAGGAACTTTTACTTTTCTATCCCTTTTGATAGCGACATGATAAGCTTGCGGCATGGATGTCGTAAGCTGATGGATATTCCAGGCAGACCAAAGGCAGAGGATTCCGCTGGGAACAATAGACTCAATATCAACCATACATGCTGACAATTGGTCTATGTTAGCATATACGCCACGGCAAACCTGAATCAGTTCACCTTGACGAACGGCTTCCAGCATCTTGTAGTAAGCTGTTCGTCCTTGTACTTTGACACTTGCAGATGATATGAATGAATTCTTTGTTTCCATAATTGTTCTCCTAATTTTGGTACAAAAGTACCACAAATATTACTAAGTGTGGTAGTTTTGTACAGGATATTAAAAAGGCTCTTTCTCCAATGTATGGTTATTCGTTTTCTAAATTTTTCCTTTTATTTTATCTTCAACGTCCGTAGGTATTCCTTCTGCTCGGGTGTGATTCTGTAGCTCTCGATGGCTTTCTGGATGGTCTTGTTGTGCGTCCAGGGAGCAAGACGGTTTTGCTCGATGTAGGGAATCGTTGCGTCCCATTGCTTGGCAAGGGCGGTGGCGAAGAACCAGGCAACCATCATCTTTACGTAATACTCTTCGCTCCTTACTGATGCAGGAATTTCAAGATATTCTGCCTTGAAGTCTTTATCCAGGTAATGAGACATAAGTGTCTCTATTCCAAAGCGACAAGTATAAACGTGTGATGATTTACTCCAAGTCTTGATCTTCGCCAATAGTTCCTTCTTGTGTTTGGCAAACACCTTCGGAGACATGATGTCGCAAACTGCCCAGTTGTCCACGAATGGCAGGAATTTATCTGTAAGACGGATGCATTCCTCGTAGTCTTTCACCTCGGAAATGAGGAGTCCGTGAAGCATGTTCTCATCGTAGTACTGATGAGGAAGCTGATGCAGAAATTCCTCGCATTCTTTCTCCTTTGTAAACTCTTTTGCGAACTTGCGGAGCACAGGCACACGAATGCCTATGAAACTCTCCATAGGCACTCCCGGTGTCAGTTTGGCTTGGAAAGCAGCATACTGCTTATCCTGCATGGCGAACAGTCTTTCTTGAAATGAAGTCATAAATTCTTTGTTTTATATTGAGCCTTAGTTGGAGTGATTGTCACATTATTCTGTAGGTTTCACCACAGCTCTCCACTCCATAAACTGCTTGGTCGTTTCTCCGCTATGATGGTCTAGGAAGAGACTATGGGCGGTGTCGAGCTTGGCAATCGCCTGCATGTCTTCAGCATCAAGTTCGAAGTCGAAGAGATTCAGATTCTCCTGCATTCGTTCCTTGTGAACGGTCTTCGGGATGATGATAACATCGCTCTGCAACAGCCAGCGCAAGGCTACTTGTGCAGCAGTCTTTCCGTATTTCTCGCCAATCTGGGTGAGGGTAGGGTTGGTGAACAAGCCGTTCTGACCTTCTGCCAAAGGAGCCCATGCCATGAGCTTGGTGCCAAACTCATTCATGAATTTTCGGGTCTCGTGCTGCTGGTTGAACACGTGCATCTCCATCTGGTTCACCATCGGTGCAATCTCCATGTTTGAAGCCAGATCTATAAGGTGATCAGGGAAGAAGTTGCTCACTCCGATGGCACGAATCTTTCCTGCCTTGTAAGCTTTTTCCAAGTCACGATAAGCACCGTAGCGGTCGCAGTAAGGCTGGTGGAGGAGCATCAGGTCGATGTAGTCGGTCTGCAGTTTGCGCAGACTCTCGTCGATGCTCTTCATGGTCTGTCCCTCGCCATAGTTGGAATGCCAGACCTTGGAAACGAGGAAAATCTCATCACGGCTAATGCCGCTCTTCTTCCATGCGTTGCCCACGGCTTCCTCGTTGAGGTAAGCCTGCGCAGTATCTATCATCCGATAGCCCACGCTGAGAGCATCCACCACACAACGCTCACACTCATCAGGTTCCACCTGATAAACACCATATCCCAGTTGTGGCATTTCCACGCCATTGCTTAACTTTATCTTCTTCATAATCAATATGTTTTAAAGTTCGTTTATTCCATTCTGCCATATTTCATTTCCACGCCCTCCTTATCATACTGCTTGCGTTTGCCGGTTGGCGGCTCAGTAAGTGTGATGCGAACTACAGCCGTGCGTGATAGAGAACGGGCGATGCTCTGATCGAAAGCATCCATGTGTTGAGGAAGGAAACGCTCACAGATTAGTCGGAGACCATGAATCTTCTCTGCATCCTCGGTCACGATTTCTGCCTTGCCGAATGCAATGGCTGATTTGAATTGCAGGGTGAAACTGCCGTCCTTCGGACCAACTGTAGGCGCACAACGGGTTACGGCCGAAAGGCAGACCTCAGGATGAGTCTTGATTGCCTCCAGTTTCTTGCCCTCCAAGGCACCATGAAAATACCAGTTCACATCATCATCAGATGCGAGCGACAGCGGTAAGCCGTAAGGTTTGCCGTCTTCGTCAATAAAACTTACTGTTATATACGGAGCCTTGTGCATTACTTCCAAAGCCCACTCACTATCCATTGCTCTTGATTTCTTTCTCATTTTTATCCAATTAATTTTATGATCTGTTTATCCGAAGCATCAGGCAGGATTTCTTTCAGATGTTGGAAAATCCTCTGATAAGATTCCTGGGGAGTGCGATTGCATTGGCAAGTCTCCCTGCCATAGAGATCTTCGGGAGTATTGAGTAGCGACCATCCCCAGCCATATTCGTGATTGTGCTTGTCACGAGGGTAGATGAAATCCTCGGTCACGATGTAAGTCGCCATTTCCAGTCGGGTGAGATAACCGTCAAACTTGCTTCTCATTCCCTTACCCGTAAAACCGCAGGCAGCTCGAAGTTCCCTTGTAATGAGACTGCCCGATGATTGAAGCGTGCTGAGAATGGCTCCTTCTATCGAGTCATCATCTGGACGGGGGTATTTGCTTCTTCTGTAGTTGCAGAAGTCCGGCCACCATTCCAGACTGATGAATCCCGTTTTCTTGTTGAAGAACTTTCCGTACATACACGGCATTTCCTGCACAATTTCGCCCTTCCATTTCCACAATGGCCAATCCCAACCACCTTCTGGAAGTCTTACATAACCGCAATCCTCTGCCACGATGTCTTCGGCAGAGAAGCCTTCAATTCCACTATCAAGGAGAGGGAGGAAGCCGATTTTCTGAATCAGCTCCATCATGCCTGTTGCTGAGTATATTTCTGGAAAATTCATGTTCATCTATTTTTACCTGTTGTACTTAAATACCTTGACCTTATATCTGTCTTCTTATGTATCTTGCCAGTCCGTAAACATATCTGCGGCAACCTGGGCGATAGTGGAGAAGGCGGTCGAACCACGCAAGATGCTTGTTGAATAGGCGAACCGTAACGCCTACATAGACCATGGCGAAGAGAGTGCCGATTCCCACAATTTCCCATTTCCATGAACCGAGAAGCAGGAAACAGAACACAACGGCTAAGACCACGAGCGTGATGTCCACCCGAATCTTGGCTTTAGGGAAAGGCCAGCCGGTCACCTTGTGGATGGCAATGGAAATGCCCTCGCCAGGCATGGTTACTGAGCCGCACTTCACCTCCATGGCGATTCCGAAACCGAGGATGGTGCAACCGGCAATCTGCACAAGAGCATTGACCAGAATGTTTTCTGAAATCATCCACTGTGTAAGCACCATGTTGAGGTCTATGAGCATTCCGAAGATAAAGCCGATAGCGAGCTGGAAGAGTTGCACCCACTCGAAGTTTCTTCTGAGAATCAGAATCTGCAGCACCACGAAGATTGCGTTCATCATGATGGTGTAGCCGCCGATAGTCCATCCTGGAATGTAGTCAAGCATCTTTCCTGCCGAAGCCATCACGTAAGGGATGGTGGAAATAACGCTTGAACCTAACAGACTCCGCACACATGCAGCGACTCCGAAAGTCATTACATAGAGCGATACGAGCAGCAGAATATGCTGCCATATAAAAGATATAACTTCTTCTTCTTTTTTAATCATTATTTCTTCTTTATCGTTTCTTTAAATATTTTCCATTGCTTCTCAAATGACAAATCTTTTTCTGCCGAATCAAAGTAACTGATGTTGAGATTTTTCTCCCAAGGATTCCAGTTGCCGCAAATTCTGCCATCATGGGCGATTACAGGAAAGAAAATGCCATTATTAGTGTATGCAGACGGCATTTGATGCGGATGGATCACTAACTCCCGGCTTTTATAGCCAATCAGATATTCATCAAAAGGAGCTATCAGATGAGACTTTCCACTTCTGAATCCACGTGTTCGACATGATTCATGCAGATAGAACCGATAGTTTTTCCATTTTTCAATCCTCAGTTCTGAACCAAGCAACTCAATGCCTCGTTGGCAATCAGAAGTGCTCAGTCCTGACCACCAGACATAATCTTCGAATGTGGCTGGCGAATGACTCTGAAAATATTTTCTTGCCAGAAGCATCAGCATTTCATCACGTTCCAGCCTGGCTGTTCGGGGAATCTTCTTCTCCGTGAGACTGTATGTTGCCTTTGTGGGAAGAAGATTGCCGCTGCAGAAAGTACCGTTCAATTCGTTAAAACGAATGTGGTAGGATAGGCGATGACTGTCCATAACGATGCCTCTTTCGAGCAAAGCGTCGTTCAGGTCTTTGCTTGTCACAGACTGCAACTCTTCGGTTTTTTGAACAAATATGTCGTGAATCTGATTGAGCTCAGAATCATCGATACTGATTTTGTTACTCTTCATCCATCCTTTTACAACGGAAGTTGCCTTAGGTGAAATCAGGTCCAGCATCCACCAATAGTCTTCATTTGAAACCAGTTGCCAAGTGCCACGCAGCAGGTGAAGACGGACAATCTCACCCTCATCGAATGCTTTTTTGAAAGCTGTAGAAGAAGGTTTGCGGGTACGCATCATCACTGCCCATCTTACCATCCGGTAATCCTGGGCTTGCATGGCCCCAAAATGAGACACCACCTTTTGGGGAGTATCAAATTGAGGGCAGATGAGTTGCTGTGAAAGCAGGCGTATTGCTATTAGATTCATTGTTTTTTACAAGCTATTTGTTATTAATTCATATGTAAATACGCCATCAGCGCAATCTGCATCAGCAGAATGGCAGGAATGCCGTATTTGAATTTCTTGTGCATCGTCTTATGGTGCCAGACTTTCATTCCCATCCATGCTCCGATGCTTCCTCCAAGTACAGCCAGCAACAAAAGCGTGGCTTCCGAAATGCGCCACTTGGCTTTCTTCGCCTTGTACTTGTCAATGCCGTACATGATGAATGCAACTGCATTGATGGCCAGGAGATAGTAGATGAGATAACTATGTAATGTGTTCATACTCTTCAACTGCGTTTTCTTATCTCTTTAAAATCCCAACTCCACATCCTTGCCGAATGGTGCGAGCGAAAGCCCGGCCATTTTAAAATGCTGTTTGCCCCAAGGAATGCCGACAATCGTGATACATAAGAGAAAGCCGAAGAACAGATGCATGATGCAAGCCCACAATCCTCCGAAAATCAGCCAGAGTAAATTCAACGGGATGCGAATGCAACCTGTTGGACTATTCGATTCTCTTACTGTAGAGCCAAAAGGCCATAGGCAGAGCAGACCAATCTTGAATGTCTGTATTGCAAACGGAATGCCGATGATAGTACATGCAAGAGCCAGACTTCCGGTGAAATAACCGATGGCAGCTTCGAGACCTCCGAAGAGCCACCAAAGTAAGTTTCCTATTATGCGCATAAGATTATTCTTTTATATTCTTGTTAATTTCTTGCCATTCCTGATGCTCTTCCAGATGATTGGTCTTTACCAGTACGCTCTGGAAACCAAATCGCTTGCCTGCCTCGGCATTCTCTGAGCGGTCATCGAAATAGAGGGTGGTGGCAGGATTCAATCCTGTCTGCTGCGTCATCTCTTCATAGATTTCGACGGATGGCTTCTCTTTCCGCATGGCGTATGAGAGGAACACTTCATCAAACAGCTCGTCTGTGGAATATCCCAGCTGATTCATCTGACTGACCGATTTCTGCCAAAGCGTATCGTTGATGTTGCTGAGCAGATAGACCTTGTATCGCTTCCGTAGTTTGACCAATGCTTTCAGTCTTTCCACGGGCAGATTGCCACACAGCTCTTCGAGAACTTTTTCAATATCCTCGGTTGTGGTTCCTTTGCGGCAAAGGCTCAGCATTTCTTTCAAAGTCTCTGCTTCCGCCACCAGACCATTAATATATTGGTGCATCAGTCTCTTGATTTTGCGGACATGGATTAGCCGCTTGAACGCCGTAACGCCCAGGCTCTCCATGGCTTTCACAACAGAGGCATCATCAATATTCACGATGACACCTCCATAATCAAAAACGAGTGTTTCTATCTGTTTCATGCTCATTTTCCTGTTGTTAGAATTTATCTATTTCTGTGAAACGATTGAAAGTTCTACCTTCCCTTGTTACTTTCCCGAAGAACATATCTTCCGGTCTTACCCAATAGGCTTGGTCTCCATAGAGAGCCTGATAAACCACCATGCGCTCCTGAGTCTCGGAGTCGAAGGCAGAATGGATGAATTTGTATTTGCCGCCCTTGAAGTGCTGGAAATATCTTTCTTCCTTTGCAGAAAACTCCATCATCATTTTCTGGGCAAGGGGAGCGTACCAGGTTTTCACCTCCTGCTCAGTAGGCGTATGACCGCCAGGGAAATGGAAGGCTTGATTGTAATGCTCTAGGAAGAGAGGGGAGAAGTGAGCCAGGGTGTCCTGCTCACCAAAAAGTCCCCACACACGATTCTTATAATAGGGGTTGCAATGGTCGAACTGCACGGCTTCCAGCTCCGCAAACTCCTCAATCAGCGCCTCGTCAATCACCAGCCGCTGATTGCCGTCCCTTCTCGGTGCCTTGTATTCATGCTCGCCGATTCGCTCCTTCAGAAACTCCGTCATCATGAAATGCGGATTGCCGAGCAGGGCAGGAATGCCCACCACCGGAGCCAGCATCTGGGCGAGGAAAGAGCCGCAGCTGTTGCCCAGAAGCAAGTCGGGCTGCTCCCGGTCGATGATGGAGCGAATCTCCTTCAGTGCCTCCTTGGGGTGCAAGGGAAGGTCGGGAGTCAGCACCACTGCCGTTCCCTCAAATGCCTCTTTCAAGGCTCTCGCCATCGGACAACTGCCCGTGGCGAAGAATCCGTGTAGGAATAATATTTTCTTCATGCTCTAATCTTCAATGTCTTGTTTACTTTGTGTCTCTTCTCTTGATTGGTCCGGAATGATTGCCTCTGTTGAGCTTAATTCCGTGCTTGTTGAGAATGCGGAATACGGAGCTTCTGCTTCTGAATCCGCTGGCTCTCCAGATTTCATCTATCGGATGTCCAGCCACATAGAGGTTCACTACAGTCTTCTCTCTGTCGAGCTTCTGCATCTTGCTGGCAGAAACAGGAGGCAGAGACACAATCATCTTCTCCTGCAGTTTGATTACATGCTCTGCAGATTTCCTGAGAGCAAGGACTTCGTCGGGCAGGGAACCCATCATTACCAATACGTCAGATGGCTTGGTTTCCGGAAACAGGATGTTGCTGGAGTCAATCCGGTCGTGGATGCTGATGATGCGAATGACCTTGACCCGGCAGAATTCCAGGAATATTGCCAGTTCACGACTGCCACGCAAGGCGTTGGAAAATTTCGGAATCACGAGTTCATCGCCTCTTTGCAATGCTGCCATCAGTTGCTTCCACAGCGGTCTGTGACGTTCGTTATCATCACTTTCTTCGATGATTCTTACACAACCGAACTCGTTCATCCATTTGAGGTCTTCTTCCAGTTTGTCATACTGGGATGTAGCCATGATGTAGCCTACTTTTGCCATATCAAAATGTTTTATTGACTGATAACTTGATAGTTATGCGCCTTTTTACGGCAGGATAACACCTGCTCAGGCACGATTCTTCTGCAAAGATACAAATTATATTCAGAAATGGATTCATACTGCCTGGTTTTGTTGGTTCTGCAGACTTGATTTAACCTAATTTATAAAATAGGAGCACATCTTCAAAAATCATACTGCAAAGAGTATGAAACATAAAATAACATAAAGTCTGATTGTAGTGTCGTTAATGTGGAATTTTATCTGTATCTTTGCACGCAAAATTTTCAATTACATGCCAATGGATAATAGGAATACAGTACAGTTGAACAGTTTTGTCGGTTACCTCGGTAACTCTTCAGCAACAGGTCTCAAAAACCAAATGAAAGAAAGTAAAGCAAGTGAAAGAAAAACAACTCAGCAGAGTTTATTCTTTCACTTGCTTTTTTTATGTGCCTTACTCATGATCACCTCATGCAGTGGAAGTCGTCAATATGATTTCAAGTCTTCAGAAGATGCCTTGAAACAGTACCAGGCTTTCTTTCAAACGATGAAAGGGCATTCAGACTCTGATGCAGAGCATCTTGCAGACTACATCAACCAGTGGCGCGAGTATGGAGACACCGTCTTGAACTATATCAGGAAGGATCCTTCGTTCAATGCGCACAGTGGGCTTTCCATGAAGTATGATCTGATTTCAGACTCCATCCGCACAGAACTGCTGGGGATGACTGGCAACTGTACTTTGAGCGATGTGGCTTATGTGAAGCTCCACACCTCTTTATATAAGGACAACAAGGAACTCGGCTCTCTGAAGGAAAATGCCACAAAGTTCTTCGCCACATTGGACAAATCGGCTGTCTATGACCTGGAAGTTCACAGCGCCTTGGCCAACTACTCCAAGTTCCTGCTGAGCACTAAGTCGCATGGCATCAAGTCAAGAAAGGAACTCGTGGCGTTCCTGCATGAGGAAGACCGCCATTTCCGCACGTTCCTCGCTCATATCGATGAATGCTCATCCATCGGAATGACGGAAATCACCAACCATACGGCAGACATCTGCTCTGCCATCTACAAATCCGCTTCCAGGAACAAGCTGCCAGCTTCTGAGACCCTCGTTCTCATGTCGATGCGAACAGACCGCCGTCTGATTCTCAACGCCCAGGTTTGTCGTGACGCTTTGAAGCGAGGAAAAATCAGAGATGCCATCCAAGCCAACGCCTATCTCTGGATGATATTGCAGCCTTATCTCTCAATGGATTCGCTGGCCATTGCCATGCTCACCCCGGAGCAGGCTCAGCTGATGACGGACATCGCCAAGGATTATCCAGCCATCATCACGAGACTTGAAGGCAAACACCTTGTCAACAAGGAAGTGTCCAACAGGATTCCAGCCCAGCTGATGCGTCTTTACATATCAACCCTCTAATCTTTCATTATCATGTTACAGGAAGCTATCTACAAATTCAAGGCATCCGGCCCCATGCTGTTGCCAGAGCTGATTGACAATTATTGGATTGGCGAGATAAAGGCATACGAAGATTATGCCATTCTTCCCTACGAAGTGCATATCCCACAACCTATTGACAAGGTGATTGATATGTTCGAGATGAATGCCGACCTTGCCATTCTCTACCATCTGGAGCCATCAGTCCATACGGTGTTCGGACATGAATGCTGCGCCTACTGCTATCCGGTCACCGAACGGATGTTCAAGATCAACTGCAAGACTTCCGCCGATGGACTCATCCACGAGTTGAATGTGACGATTTACAACTCCATCGAACTCATGTCGGCAGATCTTTTTGAAGACCTCCGGCTGCACGAGCGTCGCGGCACGTTCCGGGCTAAGCGAGAACACGTACAGATCATGAACGATTTCAACTGCGGTCTCTAGATGAACAAACAGACGTATTACCTGATTGCAGACATCATACAAAGATACAGAACATGGATAATAGTTAAAGATACGGAACAGCTGGTAGAGATGAGAATCCTGCAGGATGGGGTATTGAAGACCCTGTTTTACAAGGGACTCTCGCTCCAGAGTTACAGAGATCATTACTCTTTCAGAAAGAAGCGAACCTGGAAAATCAATGAATACGACTTGAACCAGGGTCTGGCAGCTCTTTGTAAAAAAGATCCGAGCGCCAAGGATAGAGTAGAGAAGGGCACTCTTACCCAACGTGATGTCGAATACATTATAGAGAAAGCATCCTTCGGAATCATCAAACTTGAATTAAGCGATTATGAGTACTAAACGAAAAGTATATACCTTCTATATAATAGCCATTTTGGTGATGGTGTCTGCTCTGATGTTATTCAACTTGAACATCATAGCCAAGGCAATAATTGGTCTATTGATAGTATTCTGCATATTTGTGATGCGAAGCATACAGACGGCTTACCATCTACCTGATGACATCGACCCTGATACGATGCAGCCGATAGATACAAGTGTTAATACATCGGCAGCCGTTCCAACGGCGAAGTTAGACCACAATTCCTATGTGGATCTCTATCTCCGTCTTCTCATCGAGGCTGATGAAGAACTGGCGAAAGACCCTACCATTGACCAGATGTCGCCCAGTTACAACATCCAGTTAAATAACAGAATTGCCGAGCGACTTGAATCACTCGACAGAGATAAAAACAAGTAAAATAAAGGAATATATGATACAAATTCTAACCCTCATCCGGTTCGCTTTTCCCTTCCTCTTGCTGACAGCATTCTTCTGTCTTTACAGAAAGGAATATGGATTCATGAAGCGGTTTATGTGGAAAATGACCATGTTTCAGAGTGCAAGAAATCTCTATGCCTACCTGGTCGTGCTGATGCTTATCTTCGTCAACTGGTGTTGCCATGTAACGGCACCCAATCTCTCAGTCGTAGTGTCAACACTCCTGACCCTGGTGCTTCTGAACAGGAAAATTGCAGAAAGCACCTTCCATCTTTTGCATGAGAGAAAAAGACTGTGGTTCGCCACCTTGCTACTCTCGATGGTTTGCTACGCCTTACCTTATATGAATAGCATGTCTCTGTTCCTCTTTGCCGTCAGCGTGGCAGCAGTGTTCTATCCATCTGGAAAAGTGCTCCGCATGAAGAGCCATCCTGAGGCCATCAACAACCCAAAGGATCTGCTTGCGCTGATTATCAAAAATTACTATTAGATGCCACTTACAACTGGAACAATACAATATCCACTTGCTCTACATTCCACATTCAAAAATGACTCAAATGACTCACAATTCAAATCATCACACACCCGAGGCTGATAAGTCTAAAGGTGTTGATCGCTCATTGCTGGAGTTTCTGAAGCCGAAAGCAGAGGAACGTTACAGCAAGCTGGAAGCCTACTGCGACCTGCTTTCGAAAGCATCCTCAGGAGCCTATCAGTCGCCGGGAACCGACGGAGCCTTCCAGCTGCTCCCCGGTCAGTTTGTTGCCACTATTTCCGAACTTGCCCGTCAGTGGCAATGGCAGCGTGCCACGGTTCGCCAGTTTATCTCCGGACTCACCAAACTTGGTCAGCTTTCCGTAGAGCCATACTCCAAGAGCTTCATCTTCTCTGTCAACCTGGAGCAACGTCTGTCTCTTCTTATCGAGAGTCCGGACGACATCCTCGACTTCTGCGCCATGCAGTTCATCCGCTTCATCAAAGGCAGAGCCACCGCCAAAGAAGTGGCCGATTCCTACAGCCGTTATTACGACTTGAAGATGAACATGGCCAAGCAGGAAGGATATGGAGGCATTTCTGCCAGGCGTGTACTCAACCAGCAAGCCCAGGTGTTCGATTCACTGGCAGTTTCCATCCTCCGTTATCTCAATCAGGAGAATGAACTGCCTGAGGAACTTTCCGATTCCGTGAGCCTGCTCTTCGGAAAAGACCATGTCTGGGATTGGCACAAAGTGATCGATTCTCTTGGCATTCTGGCTAAAGCCATCAGTGGCAATACCAAGCCGAGTTATATGGACGAAGTGGCAACCCGATACTCGAAAGCGGAGATAGTACTCCTGGATTGCATCTTCGAGCACTACATCTGCTGCTCCGCATCCAACTACTATGTGAATCCCCCTCGTCCTCTTACTGAGGCCAGGGAGCCATCCGAAAAGGTAGCACCTGCGGAGTCTTCCGACGATTAAAAACAAAAGTCATATTCCCCTTATTCCTTGCGAGGCACGTTGATGCGATCAGGACGCCCGTTAGCACATCGCTGAATGATTTTAAGCAACGTGAGGCAGCGTGCTTGCACGTGCCACTTTTTTTCAGTCTTGGGAAGCCTAATACCCCGACCTACTGAAGTAGTCGGGAGGGCTGACCAGATAAACAGCAAGCTGGGTCAGATTTCCTGGTGTTGCCAAGACTGAAAAAGGCTCATGGAGTAAGGACTATAGCAAAGAAATACGATATGGGAACATCATCAAAACAGGTTATGGACATCAAGGTTACCAAAGGTCTTGCTTCGGTAGGCAACGAAGAGTTGAGAGACTGGACGGAGAAGGGATGGAACCAGGCCATGCGTGAAGGCAACTACGACCGTAGCCGTGAACATCTAAACTTCGAGATCCGTCCAGGTGGCATGGTCGCCCCGATAGACAAGAGCCGTCCGCTTACCAGTCGCATGGCAGAAAATCTCGCCTCACGTGGCATCAAAGACCCTAACGAAGGACTGGCAGAACCACGTTTCCGAACCGTAGTGAATTTCATCTTCGGCGGTTCAACGGAACGCATGCGAGAGCTTGCCTTTGGCAATCAGAAGGTAGATTTTGAAAGCAAAGGTGGCAACGAGCATATCCAGCGAAAGCCCGAAATAGAAAAGTGGGCACAGGACATCTACCGCTTTGTGGCAGATAAATATGGAGAGGAAAACATCGTCTCCTTCATCGTCCACTGCGATGAGAAGAATCCGCACGTCCACTGTGCGCTTCTGCCGATAGACAAGGACAAGAAGTTCGCCTTCAAGAAAATCTTCCATGGTCAGAACCGCATAGATTACAAGAACTATCTTCTTGCCCTACACGACGAACTTGCCAAGGTCAATGAGAAATGGGGACTCACGAGAGGGGTGTCGATTGCAGAGACAGGAGCACGTCACCGTTCTACGGAAGAGTATCGACGATGGCTTGCCAACGAGTGCGTGACGCTCGAAGCCCAGATGCTGAACACCCGGAAAGCCCTCGAAGATTTGAACGTGGAACTCTCCATCGCCCAAAAGAAGCAGAAATCCTTTACCTCTATGATAGAGAATCTGAAGGCTGAAATCAACCGTCTCGAAGCAGAACTCAAACCGCTGAGAGCCTTGCAAGCCAACAGTGACAACATCAGTGCCGACATCGCCCGTAAGATCCAGAGCCTTGAACAGCAGAAGGCAATGGTGGAAGATAAACTGGCAGACAAGGAGAAGAAGCTTTCTGAGACCAACCAGTTGCTTGACACCCTCCGCAAGGACAAGGAAGAGATTGAGAAGCAGGCCAGTGAACTGGAAGACAAAGCCAACCAGTCTGAACTCTCCTGGGCGCACAACATGAGCTATCATCTCAATGGCGTGATGCTCGACACCATGGCACATGAGTTTGCCATTCGCTTCCCGAATCTACCTGACAGCGTGAAACTCGACTTCGACGGCACGCTTCTCTGTCAATTGGCTGAAGACGGCAACCATGTTGTCAAGGTAGCCTTGAACCTCGTGTGCGGTTTCGTGGATGATGCCACGACCATCGCACAGACGCATGGAGGTGGAGGCGGCAGCCCAGACTCTGGATGGGGCAAGCGACCAGACGAAGACGATAGGGAGTGGGCAAGAAGATGCCTGGCAATGGCACGCAAGATGTGCGCTCCATCCGCCAGAAGAAGAAAGAAGATGTAACACCATGCTCATTTGTTTACGCAAGTAATCAATCATCAAAGACAACAACATGAGAAAGAAAATATTATCAATTACAATGATGTGTCTGGCTGCAATGACAGCTTCGGCACAAACTGCCAGACAGAGTTCTGACAGTCTTTATATCCAGAAATCGTACAGTCAGGAGCAGATGCTCATGCCTGTTAATCCTACATATCTCAAGAATGTAAGCGAAGCAGCCAACTGGGGTAGAAATTGGTTTATAGAAGCAAAGGGCGGGGCTTCAGCTTTTCTTGGGACGCCCATTGGTTGCGGTGACGTGTTCGACCGTGTCACTCCTCTCTTGCAGATAGGAGTCGGCAAATGGTTCACGCCCGCAATCGGTGGACGAATAGGATTTCAGGGACTCAGCTTCAAGAACGCAGAGTTCCATACGATGAAGTATCAGTATGTCCATGCAGACTTTCTGTACAACGTCACGTCTGGAATCCGTCAGAATGAAAGCGGAATCCCTCTTTGGGATGTGATTCCATTCGTAGGTGTCGGCATGATCCATAATTCCGACTGGATCAACAACTGTACCTGCCAGGGCGGTTCAAGTGGCAGTCATCCGTTTGCTTTCACCTATGGCGTGGAAGCCCGTTACCGCATCAGCGACCGTGTTCATCTTGTAGGAGAAGTGAGTGGAATGCTGACCGCCAGGAACTTTGACGGCATTGGAACCTCAACCAAGTTTGGCGACAACATGATTTCCGTATCAGCCGGTTTGTCCTTCACGATAGGCAAGACGGGGTGGAAGCGAGTATTGGATGCTACTCCCTACATCGAGCAGAATCTTGCCCTCCAGGATTACATTGCCTACATGAGGGATAGGAACGCTCATCTGGAAAAGCGACTTGCAGGAAATGACGATGGCAAGACCGTCTATCCGAAAAACAGCTACAGTGGTCTCAACTCCCTCCGTGCCCGACTCTCGATGAATGGCAACAGCAAGCAGGGTGCAATGGGCAGCGGTGATGGCAACATGGCAGGCAATGCAGATGGCTATCGCCCAGATTCCCTTTCATCTTCTGACCACCTGAAAGTAAGCATCGGTGTTCCGGTGTATTTCTTCTTCAAGCTCAACACTGATAAATTGGTTGACAAGTCTCAGCTTGTGAACCTCGAAGACATAGCGAAGATGGCCAAGCAGGAAAATCTGAAGATTAAAATATCCGGTGCAGCCGATAGTGCTACAGGTACTCAGTCCGGCAACCGGGATTTGGGTAAACGACGTGCCAAGTTCATAGCCAAGGCACTCATCAAGCGAGGTGTAGATAAGAGCCAGATCAAAGCTTACAACTTAGGCGGAATCGACAAATATGCGGCGAATGAGGCAAACCGCTTCACAACCGTTGTTTTGCTGAAATAGGCTTAAACGTGTATTCATGAATACGTGAATACATGTACACATATATACATAATATATACCGAACGTAGCTTTTGAGTAAAAGCACTAAAATTCTTCTCTCATACATCAAGGGGAGTTTGCTCGTGATGAGTAAACTCCCCATAATTATCTTAAAAAAACTTATTTATTCAATAGAATGTTTTGATATTCAGAATATAATCATTATATTTGCACGTAATATTAGTGGCGATATTATGTGCAATATTAAATATTATATAGATGAAACAGCTGCATATTTCGGCAATATGTTGGGCGAAAAAGTAGCTTTGGAACCAGCAGATAAAGATTTGTTGGAAGGAATCCCTATGAATGTTTCTTCCAGGTTCTCTTTTTATAAAGGATGTATTTTGGGGCAGCACATTTTGATGGCTTACCTAAAGGATGGTGACTCTGTACCACCTGCCCAGTTGAAGAAGCAATTGGATATTATACATCGACAGACACAGCTCTTCGTCGTATTAATCACTCCATGCATTTCATCTTATAATAAGGTAAGATTGGTGGCACAAAAAGTTAACTTTGTTATCCCCAACAGGCAAATGTTCCTGCCATCTCTTTTGCTTGACATCCAGCCAGACAGAAAGGTGGGCTTGGATTTGAAAGAAACCATTCCTCCCTTTGCCCAATGTTTGTTGCTTTATCATTTGCAGATTGAATCCATTGTTGGGACAACTGGTTATGGACTGAGCGATAAGTTTGGCGTTTCTTATGCGACAGCAAACAAATCATTGCGCTGGCTTGTCTCCAAAGATCTGATTAAGTTGGAAGGAGTAAAGACAAAGACGGTGCAAATTGATATAAGCAATAGGGAACTTTGGAATAAAGCATTGCCAATGTTAGTCTCTCCGATAGAGCAGCTTTACTATACGGATGCTATACTTGAAGGACAACAGATAAGTGGGGTGAATGCACTGGCTTCCTACACGATGCTTAATGAAGAATCAAGGCAGTGTTGGGCTGTTACAAAGAAAGAACTGAAAATTTTGGCCGTCGCAACCGACAAGCAGTTCGGAGAAAATGAAATCCAAGTTTGGAAGTATAATCCCAAAATGTTAAGTACAGAAGGAGTAGTTGATAAGCTCTCGCTTTATCTGTCATTGAAAGACAATGAAGATGAGCGAATACAAATAGAGTTAGAACGATTGATAAATGAAATGTCATGGTAAGAGGAATAGATACATTCAAGGAGTTCTTCAAAGGTTTTGAGGACAATTATGTTATAATAGGTGGTACGGCATGCGAAATCCATGAGGATTTGTATGCTCAGGTACCTCGTGCTACTAAGGATATTGACATTATCTTAGTGGTTGAAGCTTTGTCGGCTGAGTTTGTAGCCAAATTCTGGGAGTTTGTAAAGAAGGGCAATTATGAGCAGCGAAACAAGGGTGTTAATGAGAATGTTGAGCCCAAACATGAATATTTCCGCTTCATGAAACCTGCTAATTCTGCTTTCCCATATCAGGTTGAACTCTTTTCACGAAGTCTTGGCTTGATGAATTTCCCAGAGGAGGCTCGTATTACACCGATTCCAGTGGATGAAGACCTTTCAAGTTTATCGGCAATACTCATGGATGAAGACTATTATCGTTTCACGATAGAACATAGCTTGCAGGAAGATGGCGTGCATATCGCCAACATCGAGAGTCTTATCTGTTTGAAAAGCAAGGCTTTCTTGGATTTGAGTCAAAGAAAAGCTAAAGGTGAAAGTGTTGATAGCAAGCATATTGCAAAGCATAAGAAAGATGTTTTTCGTCTTGCAGCAATGCTTACTCCAGCAAGTAGATATGAACTGCCCAATACATTAAAAACTGATGTTTGTGACTTTTGTGATGCTATCATGCAGGATTTGCCTAATGCCGATTTCATCAAGTCTGCAGGTCTTGGCAATGTGACAAGCCTGCAGATTATAGAACAACTTAAGAAATCAATGTTGTAGTCATGGTTAAGATACAATATGCTTCAGATTTGCATTTGGAATTCATGGAGAATACCCTGTATTTGGAGACTCATCCTCTTCAGCCAGTTGCTGACATCCTGGTGTTAGCTGGAGATACTGGCTATTTAGATGATGAAGGCTTTGTCAAGCATCCATTCTGGGATTGGGCTTCAGAGAATTTCAAGGAAGTAATAGTAATACCAGGTAATCATGAGTTTTATTTGGGTTATGACTTGGGGCAACTCCATGATGGATGGTGCATGGAAATTCGGCACAATATCAAATGCTATTATAATGCAGTAATACATCTTTCGGATGATACAGACCTCATCGTTTCTACACTATGGGGATATATAGAGCCGCAGGATGCTTTTTCAACCGAGCGCAGAGTAAATGATTTCTACCGTATTAAGGATTGTGGCGTTGTGATAAATAGTGAACGGTTTAATCAAGAGCATGCTAAGTGCCGTGCTTTCATCGAAAAGGCTGTTAGTGAGAGCCAGGCAAAGCATATTGTTGTGGCAACGCATCATGTTCCATCATTTCAACTGGTGTCTCCGGATTTCAAGGGAAGTCCGATAAACGGTGCTTTCACAGCAGAGCTGGGGAACTTCATTGCTTATAGCCGAATAGATTATTGGATTTATGGTCATTCTCATCGTAACATAGACAGGATAATAGGAAATACTCAATGTGTTTCGAATCAGCTTGGGTATGTGAGTCATGGAGAATCTGAGTCTTTTGATTCAAAGAAATGTATTGATCACTTAAATCGTCGGTCATGACCGACGATTTAATTTTCATTATGAAACTTTACGCTTGCACTCAAAATGACCATGAAAGTATTTATTGCATAAAAAAGACAGCCAACATAGTGACTGTCTTTAATTGAATCGGATGAATTATCGTCCTCGATGGTAATGTTGCTCTTCTTCCTGAGCAACAACCTCTTCTTTTTCCATTTGCTTGGCAACTTCCTTTACGTCGTCTGTTGCATCCTCTGGGAGACTGTAGCGGATGATGTTATCCTTGATTTCCTCTGCGCTTACCTTGCGCATCACATCGTATGTGCCTCCAACAGTCGGATTATATACCACAGCATAATGCTCATCCTCAACAAGGAGGTCATCGCCACGGTATTTAGTTGGTGAAAGATTGATTTTGGAGAGCTCAGGAGCATCACCTTGGTCGTATTCCTTAGCCTCAGTAAGGAGTGCATCGTAGTTGCCGTCATTTTTGAACTTGTCGAGACGGTCTGTAGCATCGGTAGTCTGGAGATACGCCACTGATGCGTAATACATCGTTGGAGCTTTCTCTTGCTTCTGCTCAGCCTCTTGACTTTGTTCCTGGTCTATTTTCAGCTGCATGGCATCGATATGCTGGTTGATCATGTGAGAAGCCTTCTTCACATCGGTAAGCGTAGTCTTGATGAACTCAGGCGATTCTTTCAAACTGTCCAACCAGTTTTTCAGATAGCTGGCACTGTCTTCCTTTAGGTGCTTGGTCATACCGAAACGCTGGGCTACCAGGGCAGCACTCAGTTCAGCAACAAGTTCCTCACGGGCGTATTCTGCGCTTCCGAAAGATGCAGGCTTCAATCTGCCCAAATGGTTTTCTGAACCCGTAGAGTGAGCCATCTCATGTCCGAGATTGGTGTAGAAGGACTCTCCATCCTTGAACTGGCGTTTCTCTGGAATGACAATCTCATTCTTCGAAATGCTGTAGTAGGCATTGTCTCCATAGACAGGCTTGATAGGACAGATCCATCCGTTTTCCTTGATCATCTTATCCATGGCAGGGAAAGAGAAGTCATCACCATGATTCAATGGTCGGTTTACTCCTGCAGCTGCCTCCAGCTTTTTGTAGAGTTCCGGACGAGCTTCCTGCAAGTTGGTCTGCGCCACATTAAACACATTGTAAACCTGCAATTTAGGATATACATTATACTCCTTGCGTCGCTCCTCGGACATCAAGCGGTAGTCATCGTATTTGATTTTCTCCCTTGTCTCTTTGTTCACAACGGTGAAAGTCGTGATGAAAACCGGGAAACTCTTCTCGCCTTTGAGGATTGTCACCTGAGGCAAAGCTTCACCATTATTGTCCTTAACCTGCTGTCTTTTTCCTTGCTTGTCCTTATTGAAGTTCAGACCGGCAACTCTGTCGAAGGTGCAGAACACAGGCAACTTATATCCCTGTTTCTCACAGTGCATCATGAGCATCAGGGCATTCATGCCGTTATACTCACGCCCTGACAGGTTCTTAGGCCATGTCAGGGAACCTTCAGTGAACCAAGGCTTCTTCCAGTCGTTCTGCAAGGTGTTGATCTTCTCAATCATCATCTCGGCAAACTTGTCCAAAGCCCGGTCTTCACTGCTACGGCCATCTGTGTTATATTTCTTGTAATCAGCCATAATCATTCATTATTGGTTGGTGGATGCTGCTTTCTTCTCCCATGGAGTAAGCTCGGTGATACGGCAAGTGAGGTCGAGGCGGTCGTTGTAGGCTCCCACCTGCAAATCACCCTTGGCATTAATGCCTGCCTTAGCCTGTACCCAGTCTGCCTTTGTTGTGTCAAACTGCATGAAACGAATCCAGATGTAGGCATAGTTGTCACCATCCTTCTCGCTGCTGTAGGCAGAGAATAGGGTATAAGGCTTGCCCTTCTTATCGGTCTTCACCTCAACCTGCTTGCCGATGGTTCCTCTAAACTCGATGGTGCCGGTGATTGCGTCCTGGCTTCCAGCATTGAAGGTATTCACTCCCGAAGCCGAGAGATTGAGGTAAAGAGCATCGCCTTTCTTATGGAATTGGAGAACTCCTGCCACCTCGATACGGGAACCTACTGGATAGTTGACCAGTTCAGCCTGGTTGTCACCATCCTTGGCTACGCTGATTTCTACAGTCTTGTTGATACCGGTCTTGGCTTGAACCACTACGCTGATTCCAAACGAGATAAACTGCTTACCTTCCTTGTTGGCACGCATCTGTGCCTGGCGGCACACCGTGCCGCATACGGTTACATTACATTTAATCATAATAAACTTGGCTTATTGTTTTACTTCATTATTTGATTTGAACAGATTCCTGTCTGTCCTGCTGATTGTCAACGCCTTTCTGATAGTTCTGTGACATCTGCTGAGATACCGTCGCTGCCTGGATGATAGAGGCAACACCTCTTCGCTTGTCATCATCGCTCAGATTGGCATTGCCGAGCGTCTGCTGGAGCTTCTTCATTTCAGCCTGTGTCAGTTCTCTTGCAAACTGGACGGTTCCGTTATCTACATGGAGATAAGGCTTGCCATCCTGAATGTTCACGGAACAAGCTTTATAAGAGGGAAGGAGCGAGGAGAGGTCGATGCTCTTGCTGACAACCGAGTCGGTCACAGTCCGCATTTTCTCTTCTTCGCTCTTGTTGTCTATCTGCAGGGCAAGTGCCATGAGAGAGGTGAACATGGTCATAGCCATCTCAATGACAGGGTCTTCTCCTGGCATTTTTACTCCGCTGTCCTCAGATGACAGAAGCTTCTTTATCCAGGCTTCCGGACTTTGTGCCATATCTTGCACTTCGCCTTGCGAGGCAGGATTGCTAACCTTATACTGAGCGGTGATGTCCTTGCCGTTGTGGAGAGTCTGCAACTGGATGTTTCCCTTTTGAGAGATTTCAGCAAGATATGCAGCAGGGTCTATATCCCGTGCCTTGCCATCCGCAGAGATGCTTTTCACTCCAAAATGCAGATGCTCACCAGTGGTTCTGGTTCCCGTATTGCCAGTCACGCCCAATCGCTGACCGGCATTGACGTTATCTCCAGCCTTGACGGCAATGCTGCTCAGGTGCATGTAGGTACATTGATACTTGCTGCCGTCATTTCTGTTGTATTCTACAGTTACAGACAGTCCACCTGCAGTATTCGGATTGTTGTTGACCCGAGTGACCTTACCCTTATCTTCCGTAGCCAGTACATTGTCATGCCTGGCTTGAATGTCTATGCCCTTGTGCATTTGCGTGTTGGCCGGATTGAGCGGATCTTTCCTCATTCCGAAGGGTGAGGTGACGAGCATAAACTCGTTTCTCTTCAAGGGATAGGAATACTTTTCACTCTCCGCAGGCTTTGAAACACTCGTTTTCTGGCTGCTTTGTTCTCCTTGCTGACGAGGATTGGCTTCGGTACCGAAGGATTTGCCTTGCGATTTCATCTCCTTCATGACCATCTGGTCATACTTCTGCAGGTTGTTCTTCTCGATGATGCTCTGAAGACTTGAAGCGTACTTCTTGTTGGAGGCATAACCGGAGTTCTGCAGTCCGTTTGTCCATCCCTTGTAGTCATCGGGGGATAGCTTGAAGAGCGAACTGTATCTCTTGTTTCCTTTCAGAAACTGGGAATGATGCTCGTATGAGTCGCCAACAGAAGCATATTGACAGAACTTCTCGTTGGGACGGTCATCGGTATATACGAGGTACTTGCCACCGTTCTGAACCCAACCAGAAGTAGCCTTGATGCCGAAATGATTGTTTCCCTTTCGGGATAACTCGCTCTGTCCGCTTGCACTCTCGCAGATGCCTTGTGCAAGGGTGACAGAAGCAGGTATGCCATATCGTCGCATCTGCTCCATGGCATACTCTGCATATTGTTCTACATATTCTTGATTCCTTGACATGATGATTACATATTATCTGTGTATTCCTGAAGAATTGTTCTGTTCCTGCTGAGGACTCTCTACCTTGGAGGGAGAAATTTCCTCAGTGGCACGTTTGGGGGCTTCCAACTGGTCGCAGATGGCAACCCGTTCTCCTGCACGGATGAGTTTCGGCAGATAGGTATCGAGAGCATGATATGGGAAACCAGCCATGGCCAGAGGCTTACCGTCAGCATCCTTGGTATGGGAACTCTTGGTGAGTGTGATGCCCAGGATTTTTGAAGCTTTCTCTGCATCCTGGCTATAGGTCTCGTAGAAGTCTCCACAACGGAAAAGTAACACAGCATCAGGATGTTTACCTTTTAGCTCGTAGAATTGCTTTAACATCGGAGTCATTGCTACAACGGCAGCCTTTGTCTCAGCCTTCGTCTTCTCTTCCTTTGCCTTTTCTTCCTTCTGCTTCTGCTCTTTCTTTTCTGGAGTTTCCTCTTTCTGTTCCTCCGTAATCTTGTCTTCCTCTTGCTGAGCGGTGTTCTGCTTTACCTCATTGCTCTTGGCTTCCTGCTCCGATTTTTCAGTGCCTACAGCTACCGCATCGGTCCGGTCTTTGCGCAGTACATCGGCAAAAAGACTGGCAGCAAGGTGTTTCTTGTAATCCTGCATGTTCTCGGCGAGCCACATACGTTGCCACTGGGATGGTGAGATCTCACGAGGTTTGAGCTTTTCACCATTCACTGTAGGCATACAGAGGATGACACTCGGCTGATTGTCCGTCTCTTTGGTCTTGAAGATGTTGACACGTTGGATTTTGTCCACCTCTTCGGCAGGAACGTTGCTCTTGAAGAGGTCAACCTTCATTTCCGGCTTATTGGAAGCTTCCATGTAGTATTTCTGTGCCATGTCCTGACGCATAGTGTCTGTAAGCTCCTCGTCTCCTTGCTTTACAGTGGTGAAGAACAGGTTGACATCGGCCTTGTCTGGATATACGCTGAAAGCCTTTTCATTCTCAGGTTTCAGATAGAGAGCCCACTTGCCTTCATCGTCACGCAGCATGAGAATCTTGTCGAAGTCCACGGCTCCAGAGCGTTTCACTGCATCTGAGACATCAAGCAGGGTGATGGTCTCCAGGCTCCAGTTGTTGAGTCTGGCAACAGAGACTGCCTTACCGTCAAAGAAACTGTCGTCAGGACGGTAGCCCATGGAACCATCAACATTGTAGAAGGTGACAGTTTCATATCCTTCCTTCTGTAGGGCATGCTCGATACGTCCTTTCTTCATGCCAGGGATGTCGTTATCCATACCTAAGGATGCACCTTCCGGAAGGACTACGTCAGCCATCTTACCCTCTGCGTCCTTTACGAGGACAAACTCCTTGGTGGACTTGTTGGGAAGGGTCTTGATCTCGTCAGCCACATAATAGTGCTTTGGAAGGATGCTCTTGATGGCATCTGCCTGATTTCTGGCTGTCTTGCTGTTCAATTCAACCTTTTCGCCACGTTCTGCCTTGTGGAGCATATCCACGGCATTGTTGACATCCCTCTCCAGTATATCAATGAGACAAGGGTTCTCTTTCAGTTCTCTTGACCAATAGTCAGTCATCGCCATACTTTCCGGGGAGAGCTTGGCTGAGATTCCCAATTCCTGAAGCTTTACGGCTGTGGCAACCTCTGTGACCAGACGCTCCTGCTTCATGGCATCCTCTGCAGAGACCTTTCCGTTCTTCGTTACCATACCTTCACGGGCCAGTCGCTGCCCATGCCCAGTGGCTGTAACAAGTAGCGATACTGCATCACGGGCATAATCCTCATAGTGTTCGTATGAAGATGCTTTGGGCAGGAAGACAATGTCTTTCCTACTGTCGTAATGTGCTACACCGGTAGAGTCACTGCGGATTTCGAGCATGTTCTCACGTGCTTTTTCCAGAAGCTTTTCTACACCTTGGCGAATGGCTGTGGAGGCTGACTCTACATCCTTTCGGTCGTTCAACCTGCCATATTCCTGGACTGTAGCTTCAAAGGCGGTCTTGTCAACCATGGGTAGGGTAGTCTGCTCGATATTGAACAAGGCTCTTACTTCACGGCTTCTGATTCCTTTGTAATCTGCTTGCTTGTCTGAAGGGAGAGCCTGGTAGTCTGCACGGCTGATTTTGTCCTCAGGGTTGTGCTTGTTGACATACTCGTTCCAGTTATACCAGAGGAATGGTACTCCTTTCTCTTTTGATTGAACAGACTCGCCACGTTTCTTCGCTTCCGAAAAAAGCGTATATTGGTTGGTCTTGTAGCCGTTTTGAGCGGCGTGCATTCCTAAGATGATGGCATTGAAGGCTGATACCTGCAAATGCTTCTGGTAGAGTCCAGGAGCCTTGCGGCCGTTGTTATCCAGCCAAATGCAATTATCTTCCTTGGCTTTCCCGAACGCCTTGGTGAACAGTTCCACCTGACGTTCTGCAGCCATCTTTTCTTGCTGATTCTTTTCTGTCATGGATATGATGTTTTTGTGATCATTGCTTATAGCCAAGAACACCAAGAACCTTGGTCTCGGCTATGGATTTGATTTCCCACTCTGTCACACTGCTGCTCATGTGCTGACGTAGCATGTGGTCTGCTTCCTTTGTCGAAGGAGCATTGACGTAGATGGTCTGTGGTGAGAACTTCTTTACGCCAGTTTCTTCATCCTCAGTGACAAGGGAGACGACGGTCTTGTACCAGTGGTTGCCTTCTTTCTCGTCTTCTTTCAGGATCTCCGTGATAGGTTCACGTGAGATGGCTGTGATGTCGAAGTCTCTGGTTCCGATAAGCTCAGTAGCAGCTTTGGTGGCACGTTTCTCTGTCTCGGTGAAGCTCTCGGCATCTACCAGGTATTCTTCACTGACTTTTTTGTTCTTTCCAGTGTCAAGGGCTTTGCCGTATTTGACACGGAATTTATACCAGTATCTTTTCATCTTTGTTCTATGTTATCTTTGAGCAAGTGGTCTCTCGATGACTGTCTGTCGTTCGCCAGCCTCGTATTTCTCGGATGCTATCTGTCGCATCTGGTCATTCTTTGCCAGCACAGCATTGGCAAGGGTGTTGAGAGGCAGCGCTCCTTGACGGTAGGCATCCACAACTTTTTCTGGAAGGGCTATGGTACATGGCACTCTGTCAATGGTTGCGATCAGGCAGTTGGCTCTTATCTCCGGATTCTGGATGCGTGCATTCAGAGGCTCTTCGGGATAGATGCGATAGTTGACTCTGCCACCAGCTTGTTGCGGATGATCCTGTGTCTTGAAGTTGTCCAAGGCTTCATGTCCTGCCTTATTGAGAAGATTCATGCCTCCCATGCCTATGAGTACCATTTTGAGAATCGGGTTCTTGACAAACATACCTGCAACAATGCTTGCAATAGGCATCATGTTATCCTTGATATTGATGGACTTGGTCTTACCGGTGAACATGCCGACGAGCATATCTGGAAGCATGGCCAATACATAACCAAGATTATGGCCTATATCGCTGATACCGTTGAGGCCGAATGACGTGAGAAGCCCTTGCCAACCGTTCATGTTAGTCTGTTCGGGCTGCGTGTTGTTGGTTTCACCTTCAGATTGGTTCACTTCTTCTGTTGGTTCTGCCTGTTGTGCTCCTTCCTCAGATTGTGGCTTTTTCTGCGGTTTTTGCTCCGCTTGTTTCTTCTTTTCCTGCTGCGTTCGTCTGTATTCATCCTCCTTTCCCGGTGCAATGATCATGGGAACATCGGAACGGTCATTGAGTTTGTCACCAACATGAGTGACGAGCATGTCGCTTCCTATCCAGGTGGCAGCAGTCTTCAAGCCACCTCCCAATCCTCCCATACAGGCAAGGTCGGTTACAGAGCCAAGGGCTATACCAGCGTTCTTTTCCCAGACCGATGGCTTATACCGCTTCTCTGCCTCCGAGTCTATCTTGTGATCCAATGGCGATTTTGCGACTTCCTGCGGTAGGTAGAAGATGGTACTCGTGGCAGCCTTTCGTATGATGTAGTCGATGGATGATTTCGGTATTTTGTCCTTTATCATCTTGTCGATCATCTTCTGTTCCATGGAGGCATTGACCGTGATATGCTGTCGCTTCAACTCTTTCTTGACCATCACAATATAGTCTTCCGTGGTCTTGGATGTCCATTTGCCTGTGTATTTGAGAGTGTCATTTTGTGCCTGCATGGATGCCATACCACCGTCAGGTCCAGCTGCTGCTGCCATCAGACCTGCAAACGAATTGGAGTTTGACCGCAACTCGTCTGCAAGCTTGTTCTGTAGGTTATTCCGAACTTTATTCATAATCGGTATAACCTTAGTATTGAATATCTTATCCTGTTTTGACTCTACCATAGCTTTATGTTTACAAGTTTAATTGGTTGAGGATTTGTTCTCTGGTCTGTTCGATGGCGTTGTGATAGACTTCCATCTGTTTTGGGAAATATTCCTCCAGCCATTCGTCCTTCTCGATGTTGTCGTTGATGAACTTGATGGCCAGATTTCTTTCTATCTCAATGGCAGCTTCGCCTTTCTCGCTGTTATTGAACCAAGCCTTAGTCCACCATCTGATTCCCGACTTGTCGGGATAGACGCTCACCAGGCGTGGAATGTCGAAGCTTTGAACATCGATGTCCAGTTCTGCCAGTGGGTCAACTATTCCGCTTGTCGCTATTGCCCAGTCTTGTGCTTTTTTTTTTCGATGGCACTCATGCTTGACAGAAAGATCTGATGGCGCAAGGCGAGATAGTTTAGAAAATCTCCAATAAGGAGGTTCTGTACTCGCTCGGCTATTGGAATGCTTCTTGATCCCATTCCCAATGGATTCGCCATGGAAGGCAGGGTTTCATAGAAGTAATTCTTCATGGCCGACATGGTGAAGATGTTGCGAAGTGCAAGTTCCGTATGCTCTGGTAGGGCATAGATGCCTTGGCTCATGTCGCTCATGTAGTCGGGGAAGAAGCGCATCATGAGGTCTTCAATCTCCTTCTGGTCTTTGTCATACATGGTATGAACATCCATGTCAAGAGTGACGAACTGAGGTGCTGCGCCTGGCTTGCCGTTCTGTTCCATCACTTTCAGATTGCTATAGATCATGGTGAGGAACTCCAGTGGATTGAGTTCTTCGCCCTTGTATTTGACTTCTACATGGAGGGAGTCGGCACTGACAGCGATGACTTGCCCTGCCTTTACCTCTTTGCCGTAGTTGGTAAACACGTTGCTCAGGTGGGCATAGGTCACTTCATAGTCACCATATCTCGTAATCTGGTAGATGCCGTGAATAGCATCGTTGCCCAGACCTGTCACCTTGCCGGTAGCTACAGCAGACAGCAGGTAGTTTCTGACCTTGAAGTCAACTCCATGATGGAAAAATGACTCTCCTGTGCGCGGATGCTTCTGTTTGCCGTAACCCAGGGACATGGTCACTTCTCCGTTTCTTTCCTCGAATGGCATGCAATAGCCACTGTCGGAATGCAGTATCATTTCTTGTGTATAGTGCATTGTATAATACTTTGTTATAGTGTTTGTTATCTTCGTCTGCTTACAGTATTGGTTTGTTCTACTTCTTGCTGCTTTTCTTCTTCCTTGTGGTTGTTTGCCTTACGGTCACTGTTGCCACCAAGTAGGCTGCTTAGATTGGCATTGTTGCCTATCATCATCATTCCGAGAACGGCTCCAGCTATCTTGCCTAACCATCCGAAGCGACCGAAGACGAGGAGGGCAGAGACTACAAGTCCTACAAGGCTGAGACCTGAAACGTTGCCTTTGCCTATGTTGCTGAAGAAGTTTCCGAACATGTCACCGCCATGACCAGAGAACATGGCTCTAAGGAAGCCAGACATACCGCTCCACTTGGAATCCACGCTGCTGATAGCCCCATTAACATTGTCAGAGAGTCCTGTAACAGAGTCTTTCAGGTCTTTCACGCCATCGCCAATCCCTGATACAGTGTCGCCAATCTTCTTGGTGGTGTCTTCTCCTATGACGGCATCGCTGACAATGCCTACAACGCTTTTGTCCGTGGTGAGTTTCTCCCAACCAATGTAACCAAGACTTCCTCCGACAATTGCGCTTTTAGTGGCAGAACCTACGCCTTTCAAGGTCTGCTGAGGATGAAGCACAGCACTGCCCACTGAGTGTGCAGTTGCACTGGTCATCCTTCCTCCCAATCGGAGAGTTGCTTTCAAAAATGAACCCCAACCCATAATGTTATGTATTTCTAAATTATTGTATTGTTATTTGTTATCTGATTATGTTGAACCTTTACTTCAAGGTCTTGCATTCCTTCGCCATCGTTCTTTACATCGCTGTACAATGGTAGGTTTGTCCACTTCACTCCTGGCTCCATAGTCTATCTCTGCCCAAACGTCTGACAGTCTGGTGTACTTTACTGCCCGTATCAACCGTTTGAGTTTCTGGTTCATCAGTTTGAGTTTCGGTCGTATGCCAAAGACTATCTCCAGTCGCTGCTTCTCTGTCATCTTGTTATTAGAGAGGCATACCTGCCTGACATCATTGACTATCTCGACACTGCTCATGACAAGTTCCCGATAGAGTTTGTTGCGATTGGAGGACAGAGCCACGGCAAGAGCATTGGTCGTCTGATGGCTGAGCTGGTGGCTGTAGGTTCCGAGTTGTGCCACGAGACGGTCTATCTCGTGATAGAAACCATAGATCTGAGCTGCATAGCTGATGATGCTGTTGAAACGGTCAAGATAGTTATTGAACTCTTTCTGTAGGTTGGTTGTACCTTCCACCTCTTCCTCGATCCATATATGGCCTGTAGATACAAGTTGCATCATCTGTTCCTGCTGCTTCAACTCTTTCTTGGCCTTGTCGGTATATTGGAATATCATACCTGCCAGGACAGGGTCATTGCCCTGGGCACGGAGAAAACTCCCATCCTCCCCATCAAAGGGAAGGATGAGAGAAAAGAGAAGTAATATGAGAGCATAGAGACGTTTCATAAATGTTATCCTCAAATAATATTTCTTATGGTGTTACAACTCTGGCACATCTGCGCCATCTGCCAAGGGCTTGACTGGCTATTTCGGCATTGCTCCGGTCGAGCATTCCTGCCGTGACATTGTTCCAGACATCGGCCATGGTGTAGTATCTGATGCTTAGACATAGCCTTGACAGCTTCTTGTTGAACTGTGCCAGACGGTCGTTCAGTTCCCAGAGGGTTTTGCTTCGTTCTGCACCAGTGAGCATATTCTCATTGCCACCTTTGGCTATGGCATCCTTTAAAGTGGTATATACCGTGACGAGCTCTGTGGCCGTCTCGATATAGAGATTGTTCATGCTCGCTGTCGCCACAATGCCCTGTGGGTTGCTTGCTATGGCCTTCTTCAGATTGCACAAGTTGATGAAGATTCTCACACCGTCGTCATAGAGCGAAGTGCAGGCTTTCAACGTGGAAGCATAACCCGATGCCGTTTTCAGATAGCTGTTGTATTTCTTTTCCCATTTGTGAATCTGCGAGAACTCGGCTGCGATGGTGTTCTGCAGGAATGCAGTCTTCTGCTGGTCTTCTATCTGGTTCTTGATCTGACCATTGATAAGTTCGTTTCCCTCAGCCAAGGCAACATACTCCAATGGATTGCCGGAGGCAACCTGAGCATGAGCTATAGTAGGCAGCAGCATTAACGCTAAGGTAATGGCTGCAACAACCTTGCTTCTTCTGTTATCTGTTGGTAATTTCATATATGCCTTTTCTCTTTTTGTTGTATTCTACACGTTCACGGATGATTCTCACCACGTCCAACCTTTCTTTCACACCGTAGATGTCCAGTTTGGGATTGGAGCGGTCTCCGCTGAATATCCATACTGTCTTCAATCCGAACAACTGTTCCAGGATGTCACGGTTCTCGCTGAAATCCACCACTCGGTACAGCTCTATGTAATCACTGGTTCTGGTCAGTACTCCATGCTGGATGATGAGCTGTTCAGAGGTGATGATATATCTTAGTTTGTAGAGATATAAGCATCTATAGAGCATGATGCAGGTCATCACACCTCCAAGTACCACGAAAGGCATCTTGTAGGTGATGCTGTCATGACCGGCAACAAGGAACAGGGCACAGCTGATGATGAACGATATCCCTTGCGAGATGATATACTGCGCCCAATGAGGGCGTAGGGTGATGATGTTGTATCGTCTGATTGGGTCTGCCATATTCGTTATCGTTTAAATCCATGATGTTTGGTTTCCTCGTTCTCTTCTTGCCGTTCAATGGTTAAGTCCACACCGTTCTCGTCAAATGCGGTCTCTACTACGTCGGTCATAGAGAACTGTTTCTTGTCAAGTAGCTCATCGTTGAAGTCCTTGTAGCCTTCCGATGGCTCTTCCCGTATAATCTTCACGGGAGCGAGGTCTTGGTCTTCGTGCAGGTTGAGCTTCTGTAGCAGTGCATCCTTGAAGTCCTTGAAAGCTTTATTCATCTTGTCAGCAGCTTCCTGCTTGTCTTCTTTACACAAGAAGGGAGAGTAGTGATACTCCAATGCCTCTTCTTTTGCAGAATCGTAAATTAGGTAGAGCTGTTTGAGTTCTTGGGGTAGTAAGCTGTAGTTCTCATCATTGAAACTTAGCAGTTCCTTGATGGTTCTCGGCTGTTTGTCGAAGCTTTCCATGAACTCCCTCATTTCAGCAGGTACATTTCCTGGAGCTACAGGACTCTGTTTGCTTGCTATATCCTCGAAGTTTGCCACAAACTGCTTTCCTGCCACATCCTTGTCAAAGCCAAGGTGGAAGGTGGCTTGGGGTGCAGCTTTCAACAATCCCTGTATCTGCCCATAGCTTGGGTTACCTCCAGTAGAGACATAGACTCCGGCTTTCAGATCCTGCCGTCCACGCTGGTCCAATCCTGATTCCTTGCGCATCTGCAGCTGGTAAAATGCCATGGCATCGTATGCGCTTTCAAAGACAAGTACGATACGGGCATCCTGGAGTGCCGTATTCTTGGGACTTGCCATCCATAATCCTTCGCTGGCGTTGGTGCCGGTAGCCATGCCTTTTCGGGCAGAACCGTCCTTTCGTGGATAGCCTCTTTCCTCTAAGCCTACACATTTGTCATGTTGCCCAGGGATGTGCATGGGGAAGGAGAGATTCTTATAGGTGCTGCCATCTTTTGCTGTTTTCGATGCGAGGAAGAAGCTGTGATGGAAGGCACAACGGGTGGCGAAATCAATTCCTCTTGACTTGAAGAAGGCGTAGAACGGCTTCTGTGACTCGAAGTCTTTGGGATTGAAACGGTCAATCTTGTAGTCATTGATATCAAATGGCTTGCTGCTGACAGTTGGATTATGCACGTCCTGACTCCGATGTTCTACCGGGATGTTAAGCAGGCGTTGGCAGACCTTATGGACAAGGGCTGATTCCTTCATGCCATACTTGTACTCCTTGAAAAGATCTGGATGTTCCCAGATGAAGGAGGTAACAGAGTAGAGCTTGATGGTTGGCGGCTGGAAACAGCAGTTCTTGTTGGGCATGACAATGTACTTGTCTCCACTGATTCTTTTTCCGTCGCTGCCCAGGCGTACATACGCAGTATAGCGCAAGCCATCACGCTTGTAAAACGTGTAGCCTGCGTCCTCCAATACGTCCTTGATGTTAAGACGGCTTCTGTAGTCTGCAAATGTCTGTTCGTCTGTCATCTCTTGAATGTGAATTGTTGTTTATCTGCCATGACCTAAGCCTACACCGTGTTCTCCTGCATTGAGTCCTGCATCGAAGGCTCGTGAAGCAAGGTCTTGCGGTGAATCCACGCTGCCCTTAAAATATACATGTGGCCCATGGGCATGGTCATGATGGTGTTCTACGAATACTGCCGGTGCTGGACGGTCTCTGCCCAGTTCACTCATCACGGCAAGTCCTGCAAGGAGTGCTCCTCCAATCTGAGCCCCGATATTTTTGCCTTCTCCAGGGATGGTTTTCATATCCACCTCCTTGAAGATGTGGGAGAAGAGTTTCATGCGGTGGTAGTCATCGATAGCCATGAACTTGTCATACTGCTTTTGGGTAATCTCATGGCTGATGCTCTCTCCGTTGATGACGGCTGTCATGCGAAACTTGGCGTTGCCTTTCTCATCCTTCTGGATTTCTCCCTGCTCATTACGTAATGGCTCAACCTTGATGTCATCAACTTGAACCTCTCTGCCATGCTTGCCTTCACGGAACCATCCCTTGCTCTCGTTCTGCTCATACAGGCTATTGCCATCTACATGTGCAACACTGCGGTCTTCTGGCTCAATAGTAATCTGGTCGCCATTAGATGGGAGTGTCTGGTCAATCACCATCTGTTGGCGGTTGTTGAGTTCTGCCTCAATCTCTGGTCTGAGCTTCAAGCTGATCTGCTCTTTGGAATTGAGCATATCCATCGTCAGTTTGTCCTGAAAATCGTTTCTGATGGCATTGTTGATGATGTCGATGCGGTTCTGGACTGGTACCTGCTTGATGGAATTGTTGGTCAACTTCTTCACCTCATCCTCAGTGAGATCATAGACAAAGTCCTGCTTGGCAGCTGTGGACTGGATGGTTAGTGTCTTGTTGGCTGCATCTACGATAATGCCATGAGACGAAAGACACTCCTGCCATTTGTCATTGCTGAAATAGACCTTGGAGGTGATGAGTTCTTTGTATGGCTTGGCAGGTTCCTGGGGACGTGGACGAACCACTACAGGGGTAATGACTGATTGCAGGTCTGCCAACACATCCTGCGAAGGTTGCTGTACCATGTTTTGCTGACCACCTTTATAATAGAAGCCATAACCGCCATTTTGCAACTCGCCCGGCTTCATTCTGCCGTCAGGACGTTCTGGTACGATTGGAGCACCCTGCATGAACATGGCTCCTCCAACTCTGCGCATGTGGAATCCTTCCTGGCATCGTGGAGTCCAACCAAGGAATCTTCCGTGATATGGATCCATCATCATGTGGGCATGTCGTTTGTTCCAGGGAAGTCTGCCGTATTCGCCAACGCCTATGCGGTAGCCGTGGAGTCCCATGGCAACACGGCCATTGGCATTTCTGGCATGAACGAAGTCACGTGGCATGTAGAAATCATTCTTCACGAGTTCTGCCACGGTGTTATAGGCTTGCTTGTTGGCTGAGTTTGCTCCCCAGTCAATCAAGGCTCTGTGCTGTTGTGCGGTGATGGCGTAGGTCAGCAGAGGGGAATCGTGACCTTGAACGGCCAATTGATAACCTTCTCCTTGTCTGATGATATGTGCTTGCATACCATTCTTTCTGAGAATCTCCTGAAGCTCTGGTGCCAGGTCTCTGCCTACTGGTAATGCATTTGATCTGATTGACATATTCTAATGCTGTTTATTGATTCTGTACTGTGTGATTATTCGCCAGCTTCAATCTGCTCGCCCTTCCAATCGACAAATTCCTCTGCCGATTCCTCATTGACAATGAGATCCTTCTCTTTGCAGAAGGCAGTGTATTCCTCCTGCCATTCAGGGGAGTGGTGGTTGATGTAGTCAAGCCAGCCATATTCTCCGCTCTGGACTTTCTCCACGAGCACGTCTTCTGGATAGTACTTTACATTTGCCATGAAATCTTGTTTTATGGGTTAATACTTTGGGTTATCGCTGCATCATGCGCATACCCAGTTTCTTCTGTTCGTTCCACATCTCTTCGGTATAGTTCTCTTCTGGGATGTAGTCGAGATTGCCATCTTCATCCATAGTCCAACAGCCGAAGATGCCAAAGTTGAACTTATCCCAGTCACGCTTGGCTTCTCTCTTCCAAACAAGTTCGTTGCCTGCTGCGAAACGGATGCCGGTGTTGGAGTTGAGGTCGATACCGATGGATTGTTCCTCGTCATCCTCTACGATGGTAAGGATGTCACCATTCTGCAACTTCTGCATCTCTGCGCCAGTAAGGTGGTAGCGGTCTGCTACATACTGGATGTTTCTGCCGATGACTGGGGTTGGAACACTGAGCACCTGCTTGCTTTCTGGATCAAGCTGGAAGAAACACTTACTGCCGAGTTCCTTGCCAACCTCGTTGCTCTCCAAATGGCCAACGATAGGCTTTCCTGCAACAAGGTTCTTCTCCTGCTGCTCGTTGAAGAGTTTCAAGTCTAACTCATCGAGCTGTGGATAGAAGAGTACATCAACGCCACCTTCGGCTGTTCTTACCAGGCTGAATCTGGTTCGTGCCTTGACTTCCTCACCATCATCGGCTGTGATATGAACTGGCAGGACTGGCGACTTGCGACCATTGTAGATGTTCTGGAGGACATCGGTGGGTAAGTCGTCAATCATTGTCTGGGTGAGTCCGAAACGTTCAAGGATGCCATAAGGCATCTCGTTCTCATCGAAATTGTAATTCATTTGCTTCTGTTTTATTCGTTTTTTATTTGGTGGCTGACCTATGACAGGTCTTATTCAGACTGGGCCTAAAGCCAAACCGACAACAAAGTTACATTGTAGATATAGAAGAAGATAAATATGTATGTTAGTATCATCAAAGTTTTATAGATAGTTATGAAAGTAGTATGATTATTCTTCAATTATCATACTATAAACATAAATAAAGTTAGATATAATAGGGAAGAGGTAACTTCTTTCGTGTTGTTTTGCTGAGTCTGATTACCTTTGCAACATGAAAGCAATAAAGACACTCATATTGATACTGACAATGATGCTTACAAAGACTCCTTCACATGCCCAATTCAATACGATTGGGTATGTGAAGAAGCATAGTATATCTAAAAAGAAGAGTCCACAAGAAACAACTCATGTTGCTTCTGTGGACTCTGTAATGAAGTCTGATTCCTTGCCTCAAGATTCTTCCAAAGATGTTCTTCCTTATCTCAGGGTTTCGTTTCCGTTGAAAAACATTCAGATCAATTCAAGATTTGGTATGCGTAATCACCCGGTGAAGCACAAGACAATCATGCACAACGGCGTGGATCTGGCAGCTCATTACGAGAAAGTGTTTTCCATGTTTCCAGGGGAAGTGACTGGCGTTGGTCATGACAATCGCTCAGGTAAGTATGTCACAGTCAGAACTACTGCCTATACCATCAGCTATTGCCATCTTTCTGCTTTCTGGGTTTCAAAGGGGATGTTCGTCAATGCAGGAGAGGTGCTTGGGGTATCTGGAAGTTCCGGAATGTCAACTGGCCCCCATCTGCACTTGACAACAAAAAAGGATGGCAAGGTGTTTGACCCTGTCATCCTTCTGAAGTATGTTCAAAGCATTACAAAGTAGTGCTTGATTAGCATCATTGCTTCTTGCATTTTACCCAAATAGCTTCGTCACCTATAGACATTTTCATCTCTGAAACTGTAGATGTCGCAGTAATGATGGTATAAGAAGCAAATAGTTCACCCTCAACATATGTGTTTAGTGTGTTTCCTTTCAAAGACCATGTTCCACGACCAGTTCCGAAATGTCCTGAGCCGTAATAAGAACCGTCAGCATTGAATGTGGCGTAAGTCTTTCTGAAAGGCCAGTCAACATAAGTGCCAGACTCAGATGTCTTTACTGCAGTCATCTCCCAGGTTCCAACAATCATTGACTTATCATAGTCTCCATTGTCTGAATCGTCATCACTGCTGCATGATATGAATGCAAAAGATGCTACCACGAGGGTAAGAAGGAAAAATAAATACTTTTTCATAATGTTCTTGTTATTTTGAATTTACCAATTGTCATTTTCATTACCAGATAAGCCATTCTTGATGCACTCCTCAATCTTATCCATTACAACATTAGAGTAGGCATGAGCCATGACAAGTGCTTTGCAGGAAGTCTTCTTGTGAGAGTCCTTCTTGGCAAAAGGATAACATTTATCAAGTGGCCAATTCTGATCAGAACGGGTAGGGATAGTGCCTCCCATTGCACCCATCCAACCGCCACCAACGGCAACATTGACAGAATAGAATGGTACTGTGTAGGTAACACGAACCTTATTGTCCTTTATATCACATTTGATAACAGGGCGTAAATTAACGTTGTAAGCGTTAGTACCACCTGCATGTTGTGCAATACTCTCTACAAAACCCTGTGCGATGATGGTTCCCAATTCCTTGTCATTCAATTTGATGACGGAGTTCGCATCATTGAAAGTTGCGGTGAACCAATAGTTAAGCAACACATAAAGCTGATCTTTGGTCTTGCCTTCAGCAGGGATTACCTGAGTATAGGTGATGGCATTGTTCTTATCCAATGTCAACTGGGTACCGAGATTGGTTGCTGCATCAACCCATTTCTCTCCATACTTTTCTTTTGCGTACTTTTCCAACTCATCTGCTCGAAGAATTTGAGCATCGACAGCACTGCATACAAACAATGCAGCAAGTGCAACTAAAATAAACTTTTTCATTTTTCTATATTGTTTTGATAGACATTATTCTTTTAAAAATCAAATCCGAGTTTGACGCTAACTGACTCTGTATCATATGTATCAGGCTTGCGAGTATAACTCATATCATATCTGCCATTGAAACGTTCAAATGTTTCAAATTCAAGTTTCTCTGCAGCATATCCTACAGATAAGCTAAGTCCCTGTTTGCTATTCAGAGCATATCTTACACCCAATGAAGCCACCACGTATAGACCACCATTATTGGTTACAAACGTTCCTCCTTTGATGTCAAAGAAAGGCGAAATCTTGCCTTTCGTGAAATTGCTGCGGAAGTTTGCGAAAACCGGAATATCTACTTTACTGTCTCTTACATCAAGTGGTATTTCCATATCACCAGTTTTGTAAGATGACATAAAATGCAAGCCAGTACCAGCACCAAGGAAGATATAAGGATTCACTTGATAGCCATGGGTTGTGTTGACTTCAAAACGACCAAAGTCATAGTCACCGATACCAACAGAATAACCTGCGTCAACATGGCCTTTATAGCCAGATTGCATACTTTGCGCATTGCTATTGATGGCGAAAGCCATTGTAGCTGCTAAAAGAATTGCTATTTTCTTCATGACCTTATAATATAATAATGTGAAAAATCTATTTTCAGAAGGTAACTACCAACCGCAATTATCGTCATAGCACTCATCATTCTCGATGCCTTCATACTCATCACGATCACAATAACTACTATCATGATAGTCTTCATAAGAACAATCATGGTCGCAGCAGCAATCGTCATAACCATCTTCATAGCCACGAGCATAGTTTTCATGGTCTGAGGTTGTATTATTACCAGCGTTGCGATGCGCTTTCTTTTGGCTGTTTGAAACGCCGCTTGAAAATAAAAAATCGAATAGTCCCATACCTTTTCCTATTAATGTTTAATTTCTGATGCAAAGGTATGAAAGTCTTGTGCAGTCTATCTGCACTATAAAAAGATAGTGCATATTACTGGATAAAAAAAGCAGAAAGAACTGTTTCTTCCTGCTTAAATTAGCTGTTTTGACCTATTATAATTGCCTTAATGTATCTACAAAGTATGCTTCTTTTGCTTTCATCTTTTCACAGAAGTCTGCATAAGATGTGGACGTATGACAAATCTCAATACCTAATATATATAGTGATGCAGATGAGTCCTTCAATCGTGATTTTGGAATTTTCTGCTGTCTTTCAGACAAAGGAGCTATAAAAACTCCTTTCGAGGCCTGTAAGTTAGTGATGTATGTGATTAACTGATGAAGGTCATCACGATTAACTTTTGAAACCTTTTCATAACTTTCAAGCTTCTTGTATTTTGCATCGAGAACAATATCATCTTTATAGAAATCTGGATAACGGATTCCACTATGATCTTCAAACAAATAGATTCCACCTTTATGTTTCTTGTTTTCAGGATGCTTGAAGCCCTCTTTTTGTAGAATGGTATTCAGATACTCTTCCCAAAGCCAGGCTCCATCAAACAGAATACCGCAAATTTCCTCATCCGTTTCTCCGTACTTTACTTCTTCCATTCTTAGAATTTGTAAGCAAAGGCATTGCAGGGGCTG
The DNA here is from genome assembly GCF_029348455.1 of Segatella intestinalis. NCBI lineage: Bacteria > Pseudomonadati > Bacteroidota > Bacteroidia > Bacteroidales > Prevotellaceae > Segatella > Segatella intestinalis. Next base: position 170,616 of record NZ_JARJVV010000004.1, on the reverse strand, counting down.
GTATTCCGTATAGTAGGGATGACTCTTATGTCTAAGGTTCTTACCAATAATTGCACCACGCTCATTTTTGTTATATGAAGGAGTTAGTGAAATTATGGATTTTACATTGTCTATAGTTTCCTGGTCTAAACCTAATACGGATTGACCATATCTCTTTGACTTCATAAACTCAATTGTATGACGGATTAACTCTGTCATGTCATTGTCATAGGTATATTCACGAGTGGAGTATGCCACATTTCCTGCAAACGGAATGTTTTGGGCAATATGGCGTCCCCAGTCAATAGTACCTTTTAATTTTGCATCGTTATGTTTGAAGTTCTGATACTCTCTGTATATGCCCTGGCGCATTGCGTTCCTTAGCAAGTGAGGGAACATAAACATGATAAAGTCAAATACATCCTCTTTTTCGTTGTTGTGATTAAGGTCAAAGAGATTGAATGAAAAGACCTTTTGAAGCATGTAATGTAAGAGATAGTCGTCGCGTCCTTCGTCAAAGCGGGATTTAATTTTTATCTGCAGGTTTCCAACACCGATAAACCCCATCACATTTCCTGTGGTAATACGTACCTTTTCAGGGTCACTTGTATTTAGAATGGTCATAACAGAAGCTTCACCGACTTTATCGTCAGAATCCTCTATACTATAGGGAAATATTAGCAGATTCTCATTTTCATGACATAATTGAGCTATTGTCTTGTCGGCAATAGGAAATAAAGCTGAGACATCTTTACGAAGAAATATCCCAGCTTTCACCTGTCCAATATTATTGTCTGTTAAGTTAATTCTCATCGACCAATTCGTTATCATTAATATTTGAGTTGCTTTCTTTGGTATCGAAGTAAGCATTTCTCAACTTTTCCATGATTTCTTCTGATTTGCGGAAACCACGGATATATTCTCGAAGCAATGGTTCGATATTCATATTCCACAGCTTTTCAAAGTTTCCACCTTTATCACCCAACTTTAAGAAGTATGATGGTCCAACCTGGTAGGCAGGTCCCAGCCCTTCAATCTTGGATATCTCATTATTCAATCTTACCATAACATTTTTTGCCTTAGTAGCACATTCGAGTTTGTCGAGCATAGATTGTGTATCTTCTGGCTTTATCTCCTTCCAGGTGAATCTGCGACGCATAGCAAAGTCCATGCTCTCGATACTACGGTCTATATCATTCATTGTACCAAGAATGAATACGTTTTCTGGAATATAAAATCCTTCTGCAAATACATCTGTTTCAGGGACAAGGTTCTGATATTGAGTCTTTACTCGAATATCTTTCTTGCCTCTATAACCAGGGTCTATGGCATAGAATAGCTCTCCAAATATTTTTGAAGCTTCTCCACGATTGATTTCATCAATGATAAAGACAAATGGCTTACGCTCAATTTTGTTTGCTGATATAACTTGCGTCTTATATTTCATTTCACGAATAGCTTTCGTAATAATGAATGCATAAGAATCAGGTTGTGTACCAAATTTTCTGTTAAAATAGGTACGGATATCACGCACTATATTTAGTGGAACATCATTGGTCAGCAACTCTATTATTTCATCAGCGTTTATAGGAATAAGTGGCGTTTTAGGGTTACTATCATTATGAGCTATAATGTTTCTCCCTTTGATTTCATCTATCGTAAACTCACTTCCATTTGATAATTTAAATTTTGTGTCGTTGTCTATAGAATCATCAATAAATTGCTGTAACTTATTTTCCCAAGATAATTCTTTAGAGAGATTTTCAATACTCTTTGCAGAATCAATCAAGTTCTTGATAGCTTTTTTGCAAAACTCTTTAAAAATTCCATCTTTACGTTCAAATCCCATCTGTCCTTCTGACATCATGATAGGTCTCAGTCCTTCTACAAAATCAGTATAGTCGTAAGACGGATGAAATTGCACAAAGCACATTTCGTCTTTACCACATCCCATTTCTTTTGCTATGGCCTGTGCCATAAAGGTCTTACCTGTACCAGGAGCACCAGTCAGAACTAAGTTCTTGCTTTCCTTAAGCAAATCAATATATTTTTGATACATCATAGTGTTGTCTATTTTTGTTTCAACAAGATCATTTTCATTATCTTCCTTGTCAGTATCTGTGTTTTTTAATAATGCTCTATTATAGTACCATAATACGGTTTGGGCAGTAAGTGGCATACTTTGAATACATCCATTATTCTTTATTTCGTCATTGATGGACAAAATCAATTCATCCTCTTTCTCAATCTTTGGAATAACGTATTGATCCAGTAATTCGTAAAAATGAACAAGCTTTAGACCTGCCTTTCGTGGCTTAACCTCTAAAAGTTTACATAAATTCTTATATACGTCATTTTTATAAAAAGTATATTTCTGAGGATTATGGAATGCCAAGAAACAACTGATAAGTCGTTCATCGCACATTGCACTCGTATGATTGGTAAACTTTGCTTTAATCTTATCATCCCATAATGTTTTGCAACTTTCAGTAAAATTTTCTACTCTTTCTTGCAGAAGGATGTTTTCATCAAACAGTGCTCTAAAGAGTTTTCTATACTCTTCTGGTTCATATTTCGCAAAATTTCTAATTGCGGTAATCTGTGAACTGAAACATAGATTCTTAAATTCTAGAGAATTAATCTCTTTAGAAAAATCTATAGCATTAGGGTCTGGGTGCCCATTTTGTTTGGACACCAATTCCCATTTATATAATTCTTCTAAATTAGAATCACCATTTAGTCCATATTGGATTTGGTGATTCTTGAATAATGTAACTATATCTTTTAAACTCATATTTGTTCTTTCTGATTAAAATTAAATTTCCTCCAGAGAACTCTACCTTATCAGTTCTATAAATTACAATTAGGGCAGCCTTTTGGTATTCATTGAATACCGTGGCTGCTCTGATATTGTGTTACGCATGTTTAGTCTTCATGAATGTCGCAGTAAACTCCTTACACTTGCGCATGTCCTGTTTTGATGATGCAATAGAGTAGGGACTATACTTTTCAAACATGTCAAGACCACGTCCAAGTGTAATTGTCCATCCTGTATCTGTTTTGATACATCTGTCATGGAAGTCTCTGAACTTGTATGTAAACTCAATGCCATAAGAAGCAAGGTCATCCTTGATGTCATCAAGCTTGTCAATCAAGTCTGGTATCTTGTCTTCCTCTTCATTAGTGAAAAGGTTCAGTTTCAAGTCATCCACAGGACGTGTGTTGATAAGCATCAGAGCAAACTCCATGAAGTTCTTGATTTGCCATGAAGCACGTATATATGGATCTTCAACGGTTATTTCCTTTGCTTCTCTCATATAAGGTGCAAATAACTTCTCATAACTTACGCCTGTTTGTCCCATTCTGAATGACATACTCTTTTCTTGTAGAATAGGAATGCGTGGACGTTTGGTCGGATGCTGATCCGAACCTCCCTCTGCATTGGCAACTACAGTAGATATCTCATTGTTTTCTGTAGAAGATTCAGCTTCTTCTGTATTATCTTCAGTCGTAGTATGTTCTACTACCTGATTGCTTACTCGTTCCAATGTCTCTATGCTCACTTCGAAACCTGTTTTCAAGTTGATGTACTTGAACTTTGCTGGCTCTGCCATGAAAGTTTCATCAATCACATAGAGCTGATCCTTCACACGTTTACGCCCTTCGGCAGCAAAGTCAACCAACTCATAAGCCTCTTGGTCAGTCATCTTACCATCGGGATAGATGAGTTTCATCATACCAGAGAAAGTCTTGCGTATAGCAAGATGGTCACGCTCAGAAAGTGAACCGTCAAACTTCGCATAGTCATTCAGCACTGCAGTTCTGTCATCATTGCGCATTTCGTGAAGTACGGCAGCAATGTAGTCAGTAATAAGACCATATCCCTTGGAAAAACTGTTCTTCTTCAACATCTTGATTTCCCAACCTGGATTGTAGAGATGGATTCGGTCGAGGAACGCACCCTTGATGAATGATGTAGGAATGCTCTCAAACAGATGGCTGTTCTTCAGCATGTATGGAACAGTATGCTTGGTATTACCGACAAAAGACATAGATGCACTCGCCTCATGGGTTCCCTTACCACGGTTGAACGACTTGTTGGCAAGATAGTTCTGCATCGTGTCGATGAGCACAGCATCCACATTACGGCCTTTCTGCTGCTCAAACTCGTCCCATGCCACTACATCCCAATAGCCTACCAATCCGAGAATCTCCTTGTTTCCCTGGATTTTCACGAAAAGTCGGGCTGAGGTTACGTCACCACCGCTGACAAGTACGCCATAAGGAGACAGTTCCTGGAACACATGAGACTTACCTGTTCCCTTTGGACCCAATTCTATGAAATTGAAGTTGTTCTCAACATGAGGGAGAAGACGAGCCAAAGTGATGAACTTCTCACGGCGGTTCATTGCCTCAGGGTTCAGACCCACTGTGTGCATCAGAAAGTCAATCCACTCCTCTGTAGTGAAGTTTTTACGTTGGTCGATATATTCCTGCAGGTCGATATTTGAAATCTGGATAGGCTTCAATGTCTGGATTTCCCATCTCACCTTGACGCTTTCACCACTGATATAGCCAATGGTAACAATACACCAAACGCCATTGCCACTAAGCAGTTTGGGGTTCTTACGCACGTAGTCTGTACCGATAGGCACACCTGTCAATCCCAGATTGGCAAATGTTGCCTGGTACTCATCGTTTTTCTCGTTGAGCACAACGGTCACTTTGTCGATGATGCGATGTCTGCCGTTCTCACGTATGATACCTTTTACCGATTCTGCTTCAGCACGGTGAACATAGTTGTTTTGGATAACTTGCTTCACCTTTTCCAAACCTTCGTTGATGATTTCTTCATCATCACTGGCGCAATACTGCCCCAGCAGGTATTCCAACACGTATGTAGGAACAGGCAGACCTCCCTTCACGAGGAAAGCCAAATCCTTTCTTACCACTTTGCCTATGAAGGCATTCATTACTTTCTGTTGTAAATCCATATGCAGTATTCCTTAAAAATCTTGTTCTATCATTGTATTGTTCTTCACTGTCTCACGCACAAGTGGGTTCAGTTTGTCATCCACATCGTAGATTCTAAGCTGTAACATACTTGCATTGACAGATTTATTCAGATTGAGTGTCACTTCAAACACGCGATTGTTCAAGTTCGTTGCATCAGTGCTATTCAGTGTCACTTCCTTCTCCTGGGTTACAGGATCGTCACCATTATAAATACAGCAAACCACCTTGCGTTCCATCACGGTCATGCTTACTGCTTCCGACTGTATCATCTGGAACTTCAGGCGGCTACTCACCATATTCAGGTTGCGACTCATCAGAGCTACGCCCACCTTTTCAGTCTTGTTCGTTTTCTTACGCACGCTCTTAATAATTGGAATAATCATTTCCTGGAGTGAAGCGCCACCATGAGCAAAGTTGTAGCCACCTGGTGCAGCCAGACGATTAGTTCCGATAGGTACTACAACCTGCAAAGGCGTGGTACTCTTGATAGAAGATACCTTGTCAAGAGGGAATTTTACAATATCCTCAAAAGTATCGTTGCTATCTGTAAGATAATATCTTGTCTTTTTCTCTATAGCAGAGTCTGTAATGCTATGTTTGTCCTTATCTTCAAACTTCATGTCATTATAGAGGAAGCCATGATCTGCTGTAAGAAGTACATTTGTTACATTCCATGTTGCATGCAGACGTTTTACCAGTACAGTCAGTTGCTCAATGGCTTTTCTGCAAGCACTGATTACCTCGAACGGACTTTGTGAATGACCGGCTTCATCTATTGTATCATAGAATATATACACCAATGAACGTTTGAAGAGTTCACGCATGGATTGTGCGTCGCCATTCATCACGTCTTCATAGCGTGTACAGATGGCTCCTTCCCGATATTTTCCCAAATGTGCAGTCCTCTGTTCTGTAGTTGTCAGCAATGTTCCATCCACCATCATGTCTGTGCCATTCAACTCCAGCAAGTGATGAGGGAGGAGGGCAGGCTTGCAATACTTGGTTTCCGTAGGGAGCATTGCCTGGTATGCATCTATCGTTGCAATATGCTTCTCTTTGGCCAGTTCCTGCATCAGTTCCTTTGCTACCTCATATCTAAGCGCATCACATACGATGACAACCTGCTTCACACTGGTATCTGACTCGTTCTTGTAGAAATCCTCTTGACGCTTTAATCCGGTTTCAGTAAACCAGGCACCCTTTTCCCCGACGCATGTCAGCCATTCGAGGTTTAGTACATTAGTAATCTTGGCATATTCCAAATCCAGCTGATGCTTGGCATCATTAAATGTCTGTCCGATAGGATTCTCCTTTGTGATGAGTTCGTGGTATGCTTCAAGTGTACGACGATAGTAGAGATCTATAAGATAGAACTCTTCTGTATATTTCTCAACATACTCCTTGGTACTATTGAGTTTCAGCGTTCCAAGACCTCTTACCTGAGCATAGTATAAAGCCGACTGCTCTATGAATCGGATTGCAATCTGAATGTCACTATCTACAGGAAGCTTCAAAGACAACTCACGCATGCGGTCATTTACCTGCTCTGGGTCTGCCATCAGCTTTTCTTCTACAATCTCTTTGAGTATTGGCCAGCAGAGTGACTCTGTAAGATAGTAGTAGTTGGCATCAATACCATAGATATTGATGATTTCCTCTTCCTTAATGTCTGTTGCCAAAATACTCATTGCCTGGGCAAACTTCTCTGACAGTAGTCGGTCGTGTGTACCCAACTCATAGATTTTGTTCACCTGGTCAAGCACTACAGAATTGCTGATTTTGTACTGATTATAGGTGTCTCCCGGTACTGCGTCTAAAAGCTGAGTGATGCTATTGTACTTCAAACTCTCAGCCACGTTTTTCATCTTGATGGCTGCGTTAAAGTTAGGAGTTAAGCCAAAGAGCTTATCCAACTTTTCTGATAAAGCCTTTGAAGCATCAAAATTCTTGCTGAGCTTATACCAGAAGTCAGTACGCTTCTTCTCTTCTGCTATTCCATCCAGAATAATCATCTTGATAATGAGCAGTTCCCATTCCTGCAGCTTCTTCTCGCCAAGATAATTGGAAATGAAGGCACGGCAAACCATATCCTCGCTGAACGATGTACTGTCGATATGTCCATTAAGGATGTTGCTTACCTTAGACGACATGATTTCGCCAATGTTCTTCTTCACGAAACTACGGAATTTTTCAGGAAGATTATACTGCTGCATGAAACTGGCATAGTCTTCTTCCTTATACTCCATGTTGGCTTTCAGCATATCGAGTAGGGGGAAACTGAGCTGCTGTTCCTCTGTATGTGGATAAACCTGTTCCGGGAAGAGCAGAACCACATGCTTGTCCTTCCAATCGTTCTCGATGGCATATTTGGCATTGAACCACGCACCATCAAACACCTTATATATATAGTCGTCATTCCACTCCTTCATCTCATCAAGTTCGTTCTGGATGATGTTCATCCTGTCGAAGATGAATAGCACATGAAGTTGTGGATTGCGCTCAAAGTAGTTGTATATTCTATCTTGTACCATAACTTTATAAATACTTCAATAATTTTTGTTTCTCACCCTCTTGAACCAGAGGATCGCAAATATACTGTTTCAGTTTGTTCTTATATACTTCCTTTTTAAACAACTTTTTACGGTTGTCTTCGTCAAAAGTTAGAATCCAAGGAACTTCAACATTTTCATTCTGCTTGTAATCATACGGCGATAAGAAAAAATTCATGCATCCATTATTTTTTGCGAACTCGTCAATATAAGTATGAATCTCATGAAACAACGGCTTCTTTCTTAGTTCAGCTAAGATATAACATATCCTATCTAAACTTAACTCAGATTTATTCTGTTCCATCAAATATTTAAAACGTTCTACTGAATATTCGTTGATGTCATTATAGTTAATGAAATGGATGTAATCATACAAATTGTCTATTCTTGCCAAAGAGTAAGTCAAAGCACGTTTCTGCTCAACTCCTTGCAAAAGTGGATATATGTAACTTATCTCTGCACCCAAGAAATCTCTGCTCTCAAAAGCATTCAAAGTAAAGGTTTCCAATTTATGATTTTCCTTTTTGAGCCGTTTTGCTAAACTATAGATACAATATGCATATTGCTTATACTCCGAAGAGAAATTGAGCAATTTAACAATTAATAGTTTTGCAGTGTCAGTATTTGGTTCATAATTCTTTATAATTGACATAAGGATGTCGCTTTCAAAATGTCTATTATAATTATTATTATTCAAATATTTAATTACTACATTATATATTTTTACAGCATCAATTCGTTCGTCTTTAGCTTTGCTTATTATTAACAAAAGGTTGTTCAGTGAAGCGAAAAACAACTTTTCGTCAACAAACATATTTTCTGTTTTCTCTAATAAACCATCAAGACATGAAGTAATATAATTCACGCCTTTTTGACTAAATGACAACGTTTTTATATCATAGCCCTTTATAATTTCTCTTAACCTTTTATGGTCTATGCTAAATATTAATGATTCCAGCATAAAAGCATCAAGTGCACATATACGGGTATTTTGCCCATACCCTCCAAACATAGATGAAGAAGGTGTGGCGAAACTATTCAATATGCCTAGAGCATTGTTTTCACTAAGTTGCTTAAAATATGCGTTATTGTCCCATATAATGAAATTTGCCCATGAGAACAAAGATTCTCTATAAAATTGAGACATCAGATTTGGAATGAAGCTATTTATAGAACCTCCACCATTTTCTGCATTTTTTCTTTGTTGATAAATTTCTTCTTTTAGATGTACAGTATGAAGAGTGCGGTCTCCTATTGACCTATAAGAAATCATATCTTGAAGTATCATTTTTATCTCAGACTCTATAGGCAGTTTTGCCAATATGGTATCAAGATTTGTGCTTGATGCCAATTCTATTTCCTTATCTTCATCATACTTATCATTAAGCCATAATTGGTTACAAACACAATAGCGAATTGTCCACATATTATGTCTGCAAATGAAATATAAGATGTATTTCTTCTTATTCCAGTATTCTGTAAGCAAATCACCATAAAATTTATAGGCGCTATACGCATCACCAAGAGTGTATAATATGTATGGTAGTTCTAAATCTTCTATAGTGTAAGTAATCCGTCTAACTCTTAATTTTTTTACAATCTGGTTGACTTTTGCAGAATCAAATTGATGGATATAATCAAGAGTTGAGGCTTTGAAATCTTTTATATTCTCTATAAATTTTGCATCAAGAATGGTAAGCCCATCTATTTCAAATAGATAGTTATAATACGCTAATTTCATAAGAGTTCGCAAATTGATTGCGGGATTTTCTCTAAGAAATTTTCTTTTAGCTTCATTTGTTGCTAAATCCTTTGCAAGTTGCTTAAAATAATCAGTAAATGTTTGCAGACCAGAAGAATGAGCGTTCCAGTGTAATCTCATTTTCGGGAAAAAGTATTGAAGCCCATCCCCAAAAGAGCGCATTTCACTCATATATGGTACAATACGATTATAGAGATATAAAGCCAAATTATCTTGTGGTATGGCACTATAGTTTTTGATTGCATACAAAAGTTTGTCTGTATGCAATCCTATTCCGCTTAAATCTTTGCTTTGGTATTTACCATCATTAAGCAAATCAACATCAGCTTCAGAAATATAAACTATATTAACACCTTTCTTTACAAAATAAAGTTTTGTCGCATAGCTTGGCTCATCACATGATAGCAGGTATGGTCTTTGCATTTTATCTGAAAGAATATTTTTAAGTTCATTAAGAATAAACTTAAGATTTAAATCTGCAAAAGAGAAACCTACAAATAATATCAATTTACTTGCAAACAAAGATTGTACAAACGCCCTTGTTAATGGAAAATTTTCCTTATAATTATAGTAATCATCTTCTGTGAGTACTATGTTATCTGTAACATAATCCCCATGCATCTTTACAAGAGTATTAGGATATGTCATTTGTGGTATGTCCTTATCCTCTCGTATTATATGATACTGTAAAAAATCCTTGGAAAGTTCTTGCTCTATCAAGTCGTCATAGTTTGTTGTAATTATATGACATGGATTCAGTGCTAATATACTTTTATGTAATGGATTTGGTACAGCTTTGTTATAAAGTAAAATATCTTTCACTTTATCCATATACTCTTTATGTCCGCGGGAATCTTTATAAATCTGAGCAATTTTAAGTGCGTCAGTTTCTTCCGAGAACTCATTTGGTAACTCAGCCTTCATTCTATTGGTCAGTTGATTCCATGAAGGAACGCTGGAGTTCATAGAAACTCCAGCACCAACAAAGATTACCAATCGATTTTCACGACTTGCTCTTTGGATATTTAATAAATTTGCTATTTGCTGATTATCCATTACTAATTTTCTGTCTATTTAATTTTCTGTAATATATCACCGAACTTGGCGTAATTCACTACCACACCATCATCAAGGTCGAAGCTGATGGCTTGTTCAGCTACTACCTGCAGGCGCTCGTGATACTCACGGCACTCGTCGAGTTGCTTCTGCAGAGCCTGCAGTTGCTTGGACTCTTTGGTAGAGAGTTCGGCACGGCGAGCATCGAGCTTGTCGATTTCAGCCTCCAGGTGTTCGATGTAAGGGAGGAGATACTTCGAGCGCACTCGTTCTGCGGTGTAGGCATTCATGCGATGCATGTAGGCGATGACCTGGAAGGCGCCCTTCTTGGATGAGAACAGCCAATAGATAGGGCGGTTCTGATACATCTTCTTATGGCCTTTCCAGAAGTCCTTTACGAAGTATTGCTCCAGCGGCTTGCCCAGGCATTTTTCCACGTAGTTCAGGTTTGCCACATGCTCCTCGTTGCCCAATGCCACACGGATGAAATCGGCAAAGCGGGCTGAGGCGTTGTCAGAGAAGCCACAGTCGTTTGGCATGAGCGGCATGATTCCGTCGTCATCTATTTCCCATTGTTCACCATTGTATTCGTAAGGAGCAATCTCCTCATCGGTTGGGTTAGGGTGGGCGATGTGGAGTCCCGGTTTGTCGAGGCGGTAGCGTCCGAGCATGCAGCCCACAGCATAGCTGATGAGTTGCTTGGTCATTGCATCCTCGTTCCAGGTAATACCATTATCTGTTACATCAATCTCTCCCTGCTGAAGGATAGTGATTTCGTTCAGTGGAACGTCAGGAGTCAGCTCGTCTTGCAGGCCATAGATGTCGATAAACTGGCGGTTGAGCTCTTCCTCGTTCTTATGCAGCTGCATGAACTTGCGCTCCCACTTCGTCTTGTATTGCTCCATGCGCCATTCCAGACTGCCTAACTTTGGGGCAGCAGGGGAGATGCTGATATGTTCACCCGTCTCCTCGAAATGCTTCTCTATCTTGTAATCGATGTTCTCCATGTAGGTGGAGGTGTCGATAGATAGAAGCTCGTTGCGCTGGAAATCCCAAGAGGTTTCGTGGGCGTCCCAGTCGGCGCGGGAGATAGTGATATTCTGTTGAACATTATCTGATATATATAAACTTCTTCGTGAGTCATAAATAAATGGAACTTTAGAAACAACTTCGGCACCATTATGTAAGGTTGGATTCATAAGTGCTAAATATTTCGCAAGTATAGGAGTATTTAATAATCCAAGATAGTAGTATTTGTTTTCATTTGGAAACATGCTAACACCTGAATGCTCAAATAATAATCCTTGTGGATAATACCTTGCACTAAACGAACTAGAAGTAACTTCATTCCATGTTAGAGCTTCATGAAAATATAATTGTGAATATGTCGTACGTGGACGATGCATTTGAGTTGTATCTGACCAATTTACAACGGAATATAAATTCCCATACCATTTTCTGTAGCCTCCTCCTGCCGTGAATGGGACATATTTAATTTTGGAAGAAGAATAAACATTAATTGATGGAAAGTCGAATTTTTCCTCAGATTTTGATATTTCATACCAATTTCTAATGTATCTGTCATTGTTTCCTGTTGAAAAGCCAGATCGTGCAATAGAATTCTCCCCTAAATTTGAGCCTTCAAATTTAGATATAAATTTCTCACTCACCCAATATCCAATCGGACTTCCTGGAATTTTCTCAAAGTTCTTCTGTGCCACATTAGGATAATAAATGCGGTTACCATCCTCATTTCTATCCTTATTTGCAAGGAACATCTGCTCTTTATCGGCACAGTTCTTCCCATCCACCAAGCGATAATAAATGCCTTTTGCTTCACGGATATTCTTTTTGAATTCGCCAGAGTCCACTTCCTCCATCAACTTGTTAACAATATTCTTTCGCTCTTCTAACGGTTTGGAAGCCAGTTCAAGACTTGTCGTCATTCCATACTCGGAAAAACGAGGCTTGGTCAGTACAAAGGCTGTGTTCTGCACCACCTCGCCACTCAACTCGTCGAACGTGCGAGGGCCGAGATGCAACATGCTGTCGATGACATAATTGTACAAGAAAATGTCACGCAACTTCTCGAACGAAGAGAGGAACATCCAGCTCTGCATGTTGATTTGCGCCATCTTGCCACCAAAGATCAATCGTTTCATGCCCATGTCCATGAACACAGAGAAGAGGTCGGCTTTCGCCTCCTCATAGTTGTCCTTCACATACTTGCTCAATACGCTGTTCATCTTGCCTCCACCCATGTATGGAGGGTTCATTACCAGTGCATGATATTTCTCTGTAAGGGCGAGAATAACCTGAACACCAGGAAGTAGTTGCTTGATGTTCTCTGGACAATCATCCGTGCCACTCTCTGTCCATTCTGCATACTGGTGGCGGAGCATGGACAAATATTCCTTGTCGTCGTTAAAGCACATGATGCTGCCCAGATCTTCTGCTTCTTTGAGAAGTTCAAAATCCTCAGCCAGCATTTCGCCAGCCACATCTTCATAACCACCCATAAACTCCAGGCAAGCCTCAGACAAAGTTTTATCATCCATCTTCGGACTTACATGAGCCATATCCATCACATGAGGAAGAATATGTGCATCAGCAAAGGCTGCATCCTTCTGGCAAGCCTTCAGCAGGAGGGCAAACTGGCTCAACTGCTTGGCACGAGTGTCGAGGTCAATACCCGTAAGGTTGTGGCTGAAGATATTCTCCACAGCCTCTCCACGACCATAGCCTTCGGCAATATAAAGGTCATAGAGCAGGTCGAAACATTCGTTGAGAATATGACCGGAACCGCAGGCGAGGTCTGCCACCTTCAAATTCTCTAATTCGTTGTACTTCAAGAAAGTATCATTGCTTGGCTTTTCTGAAGGTTCAACCAAATACTGCCATTTCTTTTGCAGCTGAGTCTCGTATGGATTATTGTCCAGATAGATTCTTCCCAGTGTGTTCTGCACCATGTACTTCACAATCCAGTTAGGGGTGAAGATCTGGGTGGCTGCAGGAATCTCATCAGCCTCGAACTTGCCCTTCTTGGCAAACACCTCGTCCTTGCGCTCAGAGATATAGAACTGGTAAAGCCATCCAATCAACTCCGGTGACTGGAAGTCTTCATCGGTAATAAATTCTGTATGGTTAAGCATATCCACAAAACCGCCTGCTGCTAGAATATTGTTTGGCAGGAGCAACTCGGTGTAGTCGGCAATACTGCCGAAACACTGATTGATGATAGGGTTGTCGTGGCACCAGGCTGTGATGAGGATGGCAAACTGCTCTGTCACCTTGGTGTCGTCATCGAGAAGTTCCACGAGTCGCTGGCGCATCTCTTCCTTCATCTGCGGAATGCGTCCCTGTCGGGCTTCATCCACGATGACGGGAGTGCGTGCAGCATCAGCATACGCCAGAACCGGACTGCAGAGATTGTTCTTCTGCAGGATTCGGATGGCGCAGAGACGATTGAACCAGGTGTAGGCTGCTTCCTCATACACCTCGTTGATACCTTTCTGCTGAATACGGTTATAGAGGGACATCCACTGGTAGTAGAAGCCCTCTGTCTGCAACTGTTCATTCCAGAGAGAACCGCCCTGCATCAGCTGAGGCTTGTTCTCTTCTGCAACATTGCCGGTCTTGTCGAAGCCAAGTGTCGTAATCTTGGCAGCGATACCGGCTTTCAATATATTTCGTGCTTCGGTTGCGAAGCGTTTGATTCTGTTTGTGTCCACTTTTGATAATTTATTATTTTATTTTCTGTAATATATCACCAAACTTGGCGTAGTTCACTACCACTCCGTCGTCGAGGTCGAAGCTGATGGCTTGCTCTGCTACTACCTGCAGGCGCTCGTGGTATTCACGGCACTCGTCGAGTTGCTTCTGCAGAGCCTGCAGTTGCTTGGACTCTTTGGTAGAGAGTTCGGCACGGCGAGCATCGAGCTTGTCGATTTCTGACTCCAGATGTTCGATGTAAGGGAGGAGATACTTGGATCTTACTCGCTCTGCGGAGTAGGCATTCATGCGATGCATGTAAGCGATGACCTGAAAGGCACCCTTCTTGGATGAGAACAGCCAGTAGATTGGACGGTTCTGATACATCTTCTTGTGGTCTTTCCAGAAGTCCTTTACGAAGTATTGCTCCACGGTCTTGCCGAGGCATTTCTCCACGTAGTTCAGGTTTGCCACATGCTCCTCGTTGCCCAATGCCACACGGATGAAATCGGCAAAGCGGGCTGAGGCGTTGTCGGAGAAGCCACAGTCGTTTGGCATGAGCGGCATGATTCCGTCGTCATCTATTTCCCATTGTTCACCATTGTATTCGTAAGGAGCAATCTCCTCATCGGTTGGGTTAGGGTGGGCGATGTGGAGTCCCGGCTTGTCGAGGCGGTAGCGTCCAAGCATGCAGCCCACAGCATAGCTGATGAGTTGCTTGGTCATTGCATCCTCGTTCCAGATAATACCATTATCTGTTACATCAATCTCTCCCTGCTGAAGAATAGTGATTTCGTTCAGTGGAACATCAGGAGTCAGCTCGTCTTGCAGGCCATAGATGTCGATGAACTGGCGGTTGAGCTCTTCCTCGTTCTTATGCAGCTGCAGGAACTTGCGCTCCCACTTCGTCTTGTATTGCTCCATGCGCCATTCCAGACTGCTGAGCTTTGGGGCAGCAGGGGAGATGCTGATATGTTCGCCCGTCTCCTCGAAATGCTTCTCTATCTTGTAATCGATGTTCTCCTCGTAGGTGGAGGTGTTGGTGGATAGAAGCTCGTTGCGCTGGAAATCCCAGGAGGTTTCGTGGGCATCCCAGTCAAGTTTAGAAATTTCAATACAATCTTTGCACTTTAAAAGTATATCATTGGAATTATCTAAATTTTTATATGGTAATTGACCAATCATTCCTGCAGTAAGGTTGATAGTTGGTGCAAGCATATCAAAGAAGGTTTTAGCTACCTTTGTATTAAGATATGCCATGCAGATATACAATTCATCCATATTTTCTGAGAACATGGAATCGCCTGCTTGGTCAAATAAGCATCCTTGTGGAAAAGCTCTTAATGTAATTCCTCTAGAAGCAATCCTATTCCAACTAATTCCAGCATGTAAATAATATTGTTGATTCCTTAGTACAGAACTTTTGCAGTTTTTTATGTCTTCACCATTATTATGCCAATAAATCAAATCAACAAAGTTACCATACCATTTTCTATAATCACCTCCATTTACAAGAGGAAACCATTTACTATTCATATCGTTGCTTGATGTTTCAAACCAAGTTCTAATGAATCTATTGTTGTTTCCCGTTTGTAATCCTGTTGCTGGATTAAATTTTTTCGCAATGTTAGTTCTGCTAATAATATCTATAATATCATCAGAAAAGGTATAACAAAAAGGAAAGTTTTTAATCTTTTTGAACTTGTCTTTAGTGCAATTATACACAATTCGATTACCGTCAATTGTATTTTGAGGAATGAATGATGTAGCAGAATAATCTTTAAATTTAAATCTGAAATCATGGTTCTCCATTGCCTTACGGAACAAAACGCTGATATGTTCAGTTTCAATTCTATAAAACGTTCTTTCATACAATTTAAAAAATAGACCACAGTCAGAATTGCCTGATTCTGATAACGTAAATGCAATAGATCCCCAATCATTTCCAAAATTACCTCTACCCATATGAAGCAAACTATCTATATTAAATTTGGACATCATATATGTTCTTATAGACGTAAAAGATGAATTAACTAGCCATGTTGGTTGAACAATCATGGAAATCTTGCAATACTTGTATATTTTATTCATTGCAACCAACATGAAAGTGGAGTATAAATCCATTGCTCCTGATTCATAATGTGCTAAGACGTAATTTTTTAGACAATTGTTCATGTTTGTTGCTTTCATATACGGAGGATTCATCACCAGCGCATGATACTTCTCCGTCAAAGCGAGAATCAGTTTAAATGCTGGCATTTGTGTACGCACTTCCTCTGGTACAATCTCCTGACTGCACCAGTAATCGGTTGTCTGCTTGATAAGCAGGCGTGTGCTCTCGCTGATGTCGAACTTCATGATAGAACCAAGCGAATCTGCATCCTGCATCAGGTCGAAGCAGGCTGCAATCTCTTCCTTCTGCTCGTTGGTAGCCTCGCCTTGGAAGTAGATATAAAGCATGTCTTGAATAGGACCTTGCGTCTCTTTGTGCCATGGCTTAGGCATTGTGAGCACATTAGGCAGACAATGTGCATCGGCAAATGTCGCATCTTTCTGGCAAGCCTTCAGCAGGAGTGCAAACTGGCTCAACTGCTTGGCACGGGTGTCGAGGTCGATACCCGTAAGGTTGTGGCTGAAGATATTCTCCACAGCCTCACCACGACCATAGCCTTCGGCAATATAAAGGTCATAGAGCAGGTCGAAACATTCGTTGAGTATATGGCCAGAACCACATGCTAAGTCTGCAACCTTTAAATCTGTTAACTCGTTGTATTTTAGTAATGTCTCATCGTTCGGTTTTTCTGAAGGTTCAACGAGATATTGCCACTTCTTTTGCAGCTGGGTCTCATATGGATTGTTGTCCAGATAGATTCTTCCCACGGTGTTCTGCACCATGTATTTCACAATCCAGTTAGGGGTGAAGATCTGGGTGGCTGCAGGAATCTCATCAGCCTCGAACTTGCCCTTCTTGGCAAAAACCTCGTCCTTGCGCTCAGAGATATAGAACTGATAAAGCCATCCAATCAACTCAGGTGACTGGAAGTCTTCATCGGTGATAAATTCAGTATGGTTCAGCATATCCACGAAACCGCCTTCTGCCAGGATATTGTTTGGCAGAAGCAGCTCGGTGTAGTCGGCAATGCTGCCGAAACACTGGTTGATGATAGGGTTGTCGTGGCACCAGGCTGTGATGAGGATGGCAAACTGCTCTGTCACCTTGGTGTCGTCATCGAGAAGTTCCACGAGTCGCTGGCGCAACTCTTCCTTCATCTGTGGAATGCGTCCCTGGCGGGCTTCATCCACGATGACGGGAGTGCGTGCCGCATCAGCATACGCCAGAACCGGACTGCAGAGATTGTTCTTCTGCAGGATTCGGATGGCGCAGAGACGGTTGAACCAGGTGTAGGCTGCTTCCTCATACACCTCGCTGATACCCTTCAGCTGAATACGGTTATAGAGGGACATCCACTGGTAGTAGAAGCCCTCAGTCTGTAACTGATCATTCCAAAGAGAACCGCCCTGCATCAGCTGAGGCTTGTTCTCTTCTGCCACATTGCCGTTCTTGTCGAAGCCAAGCGTAGTAATCTTGGCAGCAATGCCGGCTTTCAGTATATTTCGTGCTTCGGTTGCGAAGCGTTTGATTCTATTTGTGTCCATACTTTATCTTTTGAACATGGATTTTATTTGATAATCATTACACCATCCTGGTCAACAAGCAGTTTTTCGAGCTGCTGGCGCAGACCTTCCAGGTAGCGTTCTATATCCTCTGCATTTGTTATAGGCAACTTTGTCTTAGTCTGCAAAGAAGCCTTGCGGATGCGCTTGTCTGGAGTTTTTGGTGGTTCTGGTTTGCCGCCTCCTTCACCTCCTGGAGGCTGAGGAGGGTTATAAGACATAATCTTATCCACCTGTTCCTGATAGAACGTATCTGTATTGGCGTTATTCTGCAATACCAGTATATTGTTTGGAGTGGTCTTGACACGGATAACTGTTTCACGGTCAGACAGTACACTCTCAGGAACATGCTGTTTCTCGGCCACCTGCTTCAGATAGTCGAACATATCATTATAGGCTGCTTTAATCTTCTCACGGAGTTCATCACGTACACCATCCAATATGCCTGATAACTGGCGTTGCAGCTTGATGTAACCACGAAGACCTGATATTGGCCATGGGTCGTTTTTCAACTTATTGAAGTCGGAAACTGCTCCCTGCATCTCCATCGGAACGAATGGGAAATTATACTGGTTGTCATCCAGGAACTGGAGGAGCTGCTTGTATGTATCAAGCTGGTCGTGAGTAAACTGTGCCACTTCTTTGCACTTATCTATAAGTACTTTGGCTTCATCCTTTGCTGCTATGACAAGATTAAAGAACTTCAGTGGATCACGCTCGTTGAGCCATGACTCGAAGAGCTCAATAGCCTCACGGATAGGTTGGCAGAACTGATAACCTGCGATTCTTTTCTCAATATTTTCTCTATAGCCTTTGATGAACTTGGCAAGACTGCGGTCACTCTCTATGTCTCGGCAGGCACGGAAGAGCTGAGTACTATCTGTGGAACTTGGAACGGCAGAAATACCGAAAATCTCTTTCCATGCAGCAATGAAGTTCTGAATCACCTGCGGAGAGATGACCTTAGCCTGACGCAATGTGAACTTGTTTGACTCGCTGACGATGCGGTTGGCAACTGTTGATGTCTCTACATTAGGATTGTTAGCGTATGAGTAGTCACGATTGTGACGACGTACCAACTCATTGATAATATAGAGCGTACAGATGTTGTCCCATCCGTATGGAGCCTTGGCAAACTTGGCAAGCACGTCAGAAACATTTACCTCAGCAAACTGCTTGTTGAGATAAATCTCCACTTCATGCTCTGCATCTGTAAGAACGGCATTCATTCCATCGTAGTCTCCTGGGTTGACATTTCGGAGAATGGCCTTCTTTAACTGCTCCGTGGTGCGAGGCATACTTGAGTAATCTACCAGATTAGCCTTGGTATAGATGCTGGAAAGATGTTTATCCATCGCCACACGATAGCGATCATTGCCACGCTTCTGTCCCAACTCTGCTTCATCTATTACGCTGAGACCAGAGATGATTGGACAGGTGTCGAGAATCTTCTCAAACTCCTTTCTGATGATTCCATCGTAAAGTTCGTTGGCACGTTTCTCAAACTCATCACGTGCCTTTTTGTTGTCCTCGCTTGTTACCGGAGTAGCCATATAGCGGTTTGCCTGGCAATACCAGTAGAAGGCATTGTACAGACGCTTGTTGTCACGATATTGAGGTCCCACGTAGTAAACCATGCGGTTGACATTGCTGTTCTGCAAAGCCAACTGCTCAGCACTTTCGTAGTCTGCATCCATTACGAACTCTACCTGCACATCAGGATTATTGCTGAGGAAGGTGCGCTGCTTGATGGTAAGACCCACGGAGAAACTGCGTGTCTTGTATTGCTCCTTGTTGCGGAGAGCCGTGATGTAGCGGTTGAAGATTTCCTTCAACTGCTCAGCCTGGGTGTTGTTGTCAACCACCTGGCTCTGAATGAGCTGAGCCACCTTCATTTCTTCTTCACTATAGAAGGCGTAGGTTTCAGGTGCGCCCTGCTTGCCCTGCTCACGACGGATGATGTTGTTGTCGCAAAGGAATTCTATTACCTTCTCTACCTCGTTCTTGATATTGAGGCGAGGAGTCTCCATATCGTTGATAAGGAGTGAGGTTACATTATCCAATGTGGCAGGGAAGACCAGCTGGTCGGTCTGCGAAATATTACAGATCATGAAGAGCACATTAGCTACTCTTACGGCAAGACGGGTGCGCTCTGGGCGATCGGTCTGGTAGGTGCGAGCCATGCGCAAAGCATTATCCACAGCCTTTTGTCCACGAGCCTGCAATCCTTCTTCGAACATATTGTTATAGAGTTCGTCGAAAGAGATGAACTTGCCCAACTCTGCATCTGCATTCGTCTTGGCAGTAGAGTGAATCACCTTGATGATGCTTCGCTCGTTACCCTTTACCTCCTTGGCTACATAGCCGAGGTTGAGGAACGAGTTGAATACCTGCATAATCAGCTTGAACTGATAAGGCACGAAAGGGTAGTAGTCCACGAAATCGTCTTGTGATTCGTAGCTACTATATGATGTTGGCAGCTTGAACTGAAGGTCGAAACCTGCCTTATATTTGTTGTAGAGGGCAGCAAGTTCTGGTTTTACTTCCTCTTTCTTGTCGAGAATACGCTTCTGGGTAATCACCTCTGGCTGTGTGCCTTTCAGGGAAACCTTCACTTCGAAGCGTCCCTTAATCTTACCTTCCTTATCCTTCTCTTCTGCAATCTGGCAATCGTCCATAATCTCAGAAAGGTCTTGCTGGGCGGTACAAGCCACCCATACCTTGTTGTCGCAAGCCTCAGAAAGTTTGGTGATAATCTCCTGGAGGTTGAGATAACGGTCACGCTCTTTGTTGATGAACTGGCTCACCTCATCGGCAAGGAGAATGAGACGGTAGTCATCGCCCTTGTCCTTCAGGTAGGAAGCCAGTTCCATTCCGAAGCGGTCGATGCTCATATTGGTGTCTCTCTTGATGATGCGCTCACGGATGCTATCTACAGAAAGGGTAGGGGCAAGCTCTTTGGCAATATCCAACACCCAATCCAGCTCGTTGTCAATCAAGTCGGCAGCCATACCTGGGTCATTCCAGTCGCCACCTTCCTCAGCAATGCGCTCCTTGAAGGCTTCGAACACGCCTTTCTCGGCAAGAGGCTTTTCCAGGTTCTGTGCGAGGGTGATATTGAACTTGTTGAAGCCACGCTTGCCGTTGAACTCATTCCAGAATACGTGAAGGAAAGCCTTCTTCTTGTCTGTAGAGTTGTCGTAGCTGGTTTCCAGGTTGAAGATGCAAGTGTCGATGGTGGCACGCTTCAACCAGTTAGCGATGGAGAGCAACTCGTCGTAATCGAAACTGAGGTTGTGCTTCTCGTCGAGAGGGTCGATGGCTTTTACAGCTTCCAAAAGTCGGTTTACGGCTCTCTCGCGGGTAGCAGGAGTAATACAGTAGTCGAGATATTTCAGGAAGTGAGATTTACCCGAACCATAGTAACCGTCAATCCAGATACCTACATGGGCAAACGATTTGTTGTTCTTGATGGCATCGAGTATGCGGAAGAGACCATTGATAATCTCATCCGTAAATACGTATTCATCTATTTCTATTCGTTCTGTCTCTGGGTCAAACTTGGTTGCACTGACGGCAGGATTGACAGCACGGTTGATTGGCTTGCTATATAAATCTTTCAGTTTCATAAGTTACTCATTGATAAGTAGGGTTGCACGATAAGTGTGATTGTCTGGGAGCGTATCAAACAGACGGAAAGAGTTCTGGTCACGATGTCCTGGGTAAAAGACGATAATCTTATACTTTCCCGTATCGTTGTAGTCCTCATAGAGGGCAAGAAACTCATTAACTCTCAGATATGGGAACATACTGCCGATGCCATACAAGAAAACGTATGGACGACGGTATTGATCCTTGATGGTGATATGGTCGATAATACGTTGATGAATGTACTGCACGAATTCAGGAGAATGGGCATTACGGGTCAGTGTGTCTTGGGTGTTCTGTGCCTTGGACGGATCGTTCTGCTCTTTCTCCAACTGGTATTTCAGCATGGACGGATGACGCAGGAACTTTTTCTGGTCGAGAAATTTACAAAACTCCTCAAACAGATTCAGCGTAAGTACATCCACATAGTTGATAGGGCGAATGAGATTCGCCTTGAACTCCTGTATCTGCCGACGGATGTCATACTCCTTCTCAGCCGGATATTGGTAAATGAAGAAGTTGTAGAACAGGTCGCCGTTCTCCGTGTCCTGGAAACCAGGGCTGTTCAGTTTGTCATCAAGTTCTTTTATCGTCATATCACATTAATTTCTTTATGTTATCTATTTCGTATGGCTGCAGGAGACAGGCTTCCAAGAACCATGGTTCTCCCTTCGCCAAGTAGTAGTCGTAATTGTTGCAGACCAGGGAATGAAGACGGTTGTCATTGGTCAGCATTCCCACCTTTCTCAGGATGGTGAGGTAGGCTCCTGCCACCTTTCCCTTAGTAGAGTCACTCCATGAGTCAACAAACTCGTCTTTGGCAGCGATTTCATTGAACTCCATCATGAGGTCTTCCTTGTCTATGCTCTTCGAAATGCTGTTCCACTTGCGCATGGTTACATTCACGTGGAAGTCGAAACATATCTTGTATGTTTTAAGTATCACATAGAACAGAGCTATCACCTTGTCACTATCGCTCATTTCCTTGAAATCATTCCAGAATGAAGGAGGCATTGTTTGATAACGCCTCTTAATCTCGTGAATGTTTCTTGAACGAGCTGTTTCTGCATTGATATGCAGCAGATTGTTGTTAACCTTTTCTTCTTGGAGCAGTTCTTCACTGTTCTCAGCCTGAAGTAAAGGCAACAGGGTGAGTGTCTCTTCGAAAAGAAAGCCCCCACCTGTCAATGCTGCTGTATATGGACTATTATTCTTATTCATTATTATTAAATACTTTTGCAAATGTAATACTAATCGGTGCAGTCTATCTGCATTTCATCATAATTCTGCAAATTACGACGTAGATTTGCCAATATCTCCTGTTTGAAAGGCTCGGGTTCGAGTACTTTAACGTCAAATCCAAATGAAAGTATCAATTGCGTAAACTCGTATGTCGGTCGTACTTCAACAGCCAGAATGCGGTTTTCTGCATCTACTATTTCCTGCGAATGATGCAGGGGCTTGGACACGATATAAGGGTATTGCTTTTTTGAGAATTGAAGCAGAACCCTAATCTTTTCAACATCTGATGGCGGTATTGTCACACCGAACACATCATCGAAGTAGTGTTCAAAATCGACCTCTTTATTTGGTATGTATGCCACATCTTCCTCTACATTGAAGTTCTGTATTCGGTCGAGGGCATAGTTTGATATTCTGTCAGCCTCGGCATCATACGCCATAAGGAACCATCGGTTGTTGTATTGCTTGATGTACCAAGGATGCACAACAACAGTGTACTCCTCATCGCAATTCTTATAGTTGCGATACGTGATTCTTACAGCTTGATGGCTTGTAGCAGCATCTATGATGTCAGGCAGTAAGTTCAGTCCCCTGAGATAGGGGTTTTGTTCAAAGCCAATCATGTTCTCCTGCTTGCCTCTAAGTCCAAATCGCCATTCCAGGTTGGAAATGACTTCATCCACCCATGCGTTGCTTGGCAATCCTCTGAAACGCCTGAGGGTAATGATGACAGAGCGAAGCTGTCGTGCTTCATCTTCTGTCAGTGGTTGGGCATTGATGGTAAAGTCAGGATCACTGTATCGATAATAAACCCTTCTGCCATCTTGCTTTCTTTCAAGCGGCACACTCCAGCCTGTTTCACTTTCCATGAATCTGATGTCCTCAAATATCTGTCGCCGACTTACTCCTCCTACGCCATTATAGTAGTAGATGGCCTCTTCGCACTTGTCGATGAGGTCTTCCATGTAGTATCGATGTCGTCTGTCTCGAAAGCATTTATCGAGAGTCTGGTAGCGTATAGCTGCATTCTTGTTTGTTGGCATACTGGGTTCCTTTTACATTATCGAATTAAATCATTGACTGTGACTCCAAGACACTTTGCAATCTCAACAAGATTCTCCAAATTCGGTTGTGCATTGTTGGTACACCACTTGGAGATCGTTGCAGGATCTTTACCTAATTGTTCAGCGAGCCATTTGTTGGTTCTCTTTTTTTCAGCTAGAACAACTTTCAGCCGGTTCAGGTCTTTATTTTCCATAATTGCTTATTTAATGTTTCTACATATGCAAAAGTAGTGTTTTTATTCGAAATATCATAATAAAATTGGAAAAAAAGAGGCTTTACGCTCAAAAAAATGATAAAAACATCAATTTATGTCCAAGTATTTTGTATCTTTGCCCCAAAATTGGGTATTTAAGGCATTCAAGAAGATTTTATCGATTTTTATTTTGAGATGCAGATAGGCTGCATAAATGTGATTTACCTTTGCCAAAGAATTGAGATTTTTAATAAACAATGATATGAAAAAAGCTCAAATAGAATATAATTCTAAAGGCAAAATTGCTTCATGGGATGCCAACAGATTAGTGAGGGAATATATAGGCATCGCCTGGATGACGAATGACACGATTCCTTTTCAAAACCTTCCTTGGGACAGCCAGGTAAGGATTCGTAGGGTAGCAGCTGTAATAAGTGGTTATCTCGATTACAATTTGAAAGAGTCGGATCCATTCGAAATCATCAGCCTTGTATTCTCAAATTTCGACAACAGAAAAGTTCTGTCGGAATCGAATATCGATGTGTCGGACTTTGAGCAACTCAAAAAGAAGCTCTGTGAAGTGTCCGATGAATCATGGCGAATGGAACATCTGCTGAAACAATTTCAGCTAAACGAGGACAGAGAGCAACTTCTGAATGTTCTTCTTCGTTATAGGATTGCTACAGAGGAGTTGGAAAACACTTTCTCTGGCATCTTGGAGGCACGTACAGGAGCATACATTGGTACAAAGGCTCTTCAAGGGCTTTACAATTCCAAGCTCCAAGAGTGTAACAGAAGGGTGGATGATATGATCGTTCTGCTTTTAGGCAGTACTTTCAAAAGAACATTTACGGAACGAGAATTGATTGAGCATTACAACTATCCAACAACAACGGATGATGAATTGCTCGATTGGAGAACAGATAATTTATAAGTATGAATACAGAAGATAAACAGAAACTTGTAGATGCAATAAATTGCAAGTTCCCACAAAACAATATAATGGAGCTCTACTATGATATTGGTAGAGTTCTACCTTTTACTGCCCAAAGGTTTCCTGATGGTAGAGTATCTGATTGGTACAGAAATCAATACGTTCAGGTTGTTAGAGTAGAACCACATGGCAGATTTGGTAAGTATGGTACCGCTTATGGCTTCTATTATCGTAATGGCGAAAGGGCAGATAGTTCAGACACACCAGAATTATGTTGGTGTAAGAAGGACGATACGGAACCTCAGCCAATACCAAACTGCGGATGTGGCTCCTGGGCATTACTTGAAATACAAGGAGAAGGTGCAATAGAGCATGAAGTTAAAGTACTCGGATTGGATGATGTGTTTACATTCGGAAAATATAAGAACAAAACTATTAGAGAAGTTATTGATGCAGACTGGAACTATGTAAAGTGGGCAATCATTGAGTCTCAGCGATTGTTAGCTGATATAGACTCTATAATTGAATATCACAGAAGTAATCTAAAGACATTGCAACCAGATGATTTGATAACATTCGGTAAATATCGGGGTAAAACCCTGCAAAGCGTCTATAACGATGATGTTCAATACTTGAAATGGATGGAAAGTCAAAATCCTGATTTTATCATAGATTGGGAGAAACTGACATCTGAGAGTTAATCATAAACGTAAAAATAGTAAGATTATGAGCAAGAATAGAACGGAAAACCCCAATATAGCTTCGGGTAGAATAGATATGCTTGAAAAGGATGAAATTTTCGTCTTTGGTAGTAATCTTGCAGGAAAACATCTTGGGGGTGCAGCAAAAGCTGCACATAATAAATTTGGAGCTCAATGGGGAGTAGGTGTAGGGTTGACAGGCCAAGCTTATGCCATACCAACTATGCAAGGAGGTGTGGAAACTATCAAACCATACGTTGACGAGTTTGTTGGGTTTGCAAAGGAACATCAGGAGAAGAAGTTCCTCGTCACACGTATAGGCTGTGGCATAGCAGGTTTTAAGGATGAAGAGATAGCGCCACTATTCAAGCAAGCTATAGCAGTTTGTAACATATATCTTCCCAAAGAGTTCTATGACATAATAGTAGCTCCTTATCTTGAACATTGTTTCTACTATGGCAAAAATATTCCGGAGGATTGTGGTGCTCATGTGGGTCATCAATATGAAGGATATTGGGTTAGATTTCATTTTAATAATGATGATTATCTATTGAACGAAACCCTGTGTTACATAAGAGAAGGGCTTGGCGATTTCTGTGCCAATGATGGTGTGCCAATATCCATGAAGGCAATTCTTTACAATCGTTTCTGCCATTGGGGTTGGTGCGAGACGCCTGATACGTTTCGCAGTTGGTACGAAGCTCTTGACTATACTAATGTTTCAAGAAAAAGTAATGAACATCAAAAGAAGCCTGTCAACGAGTACTGCCCAATGCTCATGGGAGCTATATTAGGGGACATTGCAGGAAGTATCTATGAGTTTGATCCGCATAAGTCAACGGATATAAACATCCAAGATAAGAGAATGGACTACACCGATGACACTATAATGACCATTGCTGTGGCTGACTGGATTTTGAACGATAAGCGGCATACCAAGAAGGGATTAGTTGAACGTATGCAGCAATGGGGACGCAAATATCCTAATCCTATGGGAGCATATGGTAACATGTTCTCACAGTGGCTACGCAAAGACAATTCGAAACCATATAATTCATGGGGCAATGGTTCTGCAATGCGTGTGTCTGCAGTCGGCTTTGCATTTGATACCCTGGAAGAGACAATGAAAGTTGCAAAGATATGTGCCGAAGTGACGCACAACCATCCCGAAGGCATTAAGGGAGCACAGGCTACGGCAGCTGCTATTTTTATGGCAAAAACTGGTAACTCTAAGGAGGAAATACGTCGCTTTATCACCGAAACATTCGGTTACGATCTTAACAGAAGTTGCGATGACATACGTCCAACATATGGATTTGACGGCAGTTGTCAAGGTACAGTGCCAGAATCCATCATTGCTTTTCTCGACAGCAAAGACTATGAGGATGCTTTGCGGTTATGTATCTCGTTAGGAGGTGATGCAGATACAATGGGAGCTATAACTGGAGCCATTGCTGGTGCTTATTATAACAAGATGCCTTATGCTCTGTACAACTTTGGCATGGAGAAATTGCCTAAAGACATTCAAAATATTGTTGAGCTGTTTAATAGTAAACATGCACATAGTGTATCGTGTAGATGGCGAAATGCTGAGTTTGATATAGAGGAGCTTATTAGAAAAGTTAAATATGGTAAAATATTCATTTAAGACAAGATGGACAAATATTATATAGAAAAACCAATATTCGGTATAAGCCGACATCGTATGGGCATAGATGGAAATGGGGTTACTACACTCGTTGCCTTCATGGGATGCCCATTGAAGTGTAGGTACTGCCTGAATGATCAATGTCATGCCCCAATATATGAAAATGATGGTAAATCTTTGCAAAAAGGCATAAGGATGCTTACACCAAAGGAATTGTTTGATGTTGTGAAGATTGATAATATCTACTTTCAATCCACTGGCGGAGGTATATGTTTTGGAGGTGGAGAACCTACAATGAATGCGGATTTTATCATTGAGTTTGCTAAACTATGCCCCAGAAATTGGAAACTGACAATAGAGACATCTCTTCATTGTTCATGTGAGACTATAGAGGCTTTGTCCAAATATATAAATGAATGGATTGTTGATGTTAAGGATATGAATGATTCTATATACAAGAATTATACGAAGGTGACTTCTGATATTCATTTGCAACTCCATACCTTAAAAAAGTTTGTCCCATTAGATAAAGTTACAATCAAAGTGCCTCTTATTCCTCATTTCAACACGCAGGTAGATGTCGATAGAAGCATTAATAAATTGAAGAGGATGGGATTTAAGAACATTTCTCAAATCAAATACATAGAACGAGAAGCTAAATTTGATTCAAAACAATAGTTCGATATGAGAAAAGGAAAAGAAAAATGTGAGATACTGAAAGCTATCCGTACTTATGTTGCGGACAAGTATGGCGTGGAATATACGCCTTCAGAATGTAATCATAAAGGTGAGTGTCAAGGCACTTGCCCGAAGTGTGATGGCGAATTGGCTGATCTTCAAGAAAAACTGGAAGCTAAAGGTATTACCGATATTTCAGAAGATGCCAAACTTAGGGAAATTGTAAGAAATTATCTATCCAAAACTAAGGTAGAAGATTATTCTCTTCTTGTTCCTGATGACGATTCCGAAAGAACGCAAGGTATGCCTATGCCTTTACAAGGTGACCTTGCTATTGAAGATGGACTTGTTCCAGACGATCCGATAGAAGGGAATATGGACTTTTTTCCTATAGAGAAAAGAAAATTGTTCCTGGAATGTAACATAGCAGGTGCAGCGTTTTACAACATTGATGATATTTGGGACGAGCTACAAGACGGTTCGAAACTGGTCCTTGTTCGTGAGAAATACAACGTCCATGATGAAAATGCCGTAGCAGTAGCCATTGCAGGTGATGAAGGATCTGAATACGAGGACGTTGGACCAACTCTTGGATATATACCAAGAAAGGTAAATAAGTCGTTGGCTGCACTACTTGATATGGGGTGGCAAGATGTCTTTGAAACAGAAATCAGTGGACTAAGAAAGGATGCGCCTTACAGTGACCGCATTCACATCTCTATCTTTATAAAAAACAAAGATGTCGAAGAAGAGCTTGAAAAAGATGACTTTCGACTACGAATGATGGTTGTTACAGAAGAGGACAAATGGAAACATATGGCTGACGAACTGTGGCAGAAAGGATATACTTATTTTCGTTGGGGTGGTTTTCCTCCTTGGGAGCGTGACTTACCAAATAAAGGTGATAAAGTGGTATTCTTGTATTATGATGGTGAGCAGTATTTCATGTATCTTATGAAAACAATTGCCATTGGTGAACAAACCATGCCATTCCTTGAAGACTTTGAAGATCTGCATCGAGTTGATGACTGTACTGGCTATGTTTTAACGAACGTGGTTGGCCCCGTTATAATGGAGGATTGTGAACTGTATTTGCCAAAAGAACTGCTAAAAGGTAAATATCAACCAGACGAACGCATTTCACAATCACTTACGAATAAACTCATGGATATATTTGTCAGTCATCAATATTCAAGCCTCAATGACTTATGATGTAATGAATAAATCGATTTCAATAATGCAAAACGTGTATGAACTATAAAAATAAAATACGATGAATAAAATATTTTGCTTGGAAACAGAATGGGATCAGAGCATGCACGACTTAAAGAAAAAGTCTACAGTATTGCCTTTGCTTGACTTTCTGGAGAATGCGATTAATATTGAATATACTTTTAGGCAGGTAGCCACAGAATCTGATTTCAATTATTATATCGATCATCTCCAACAGCCAAGTTACAAGGCCTATGACCTTATCTATTTGTGCTTTCATGGACAGAAGAAGTGCATCTGTTTTGCTGACAAGACAGATTTGGCTTTGATGGCTTTCGCTGAGAAAGAGGAGAACCTTGGGATATTTGAAGGTAGAAACGTACATTTTGGAAGTTGCAGTACTTTAAAAATGCGTGAAGAAGATATCAAGATGTTCAAGCAGTTGACAAAAGCAAGAATGATAACGGGATATACCAAAGATGTCGATTTAACATCAAGTTTCATTTTTGAGACTTGGCTGATGGATGCAATCAATAGAAACGAAGGATATGCCGCAAAACGCATAAATGACCTTGCAGAGAAAGAGATGCCATACTTTACAAAGTTATTTGGATTCAAGGCATATTAGATTCAAGGATAAGTATATAAAATTAAGTATTTATGAAACATTTTCTGTTAACTTTATTACTGACATTTATTGTCGGTGTTTGCTCTGCACAAACAGAGCACATGAAATTTAAGGGTGTTCCTATGGAGGGTACCCTTCAGACATTCACAAGCAAGTTGAAGGCCAAAGGATTTATGCCTATTGGCGTTCAAGATGGTGTATCTTTATTAAAAGGTGAATTTGCCGGTTATAAAGACTGCACCATTGGTGCAGTGGCTGATAAAAGCGGAATGATCTGTAAAGTTTCCGTTATATTCCCTGCTATGGATAAGTGGGGAGATTTGGAACGCTGTTATTCCAACTACAAATCCATGCTCTCAGAAAAATATGGAGACCCCAAAGATTGTGTAGAAAATTTCCAACACGATTATGTCAATGATGACAGCTCGAAAAAGTATGAATTGGAAATGGACAGATGCAAATACTATTGTATCTTTAACGGAGATAATGGCGAAATCCAATTAGAGATTACCCATCAGAGCATGACTTGCTATGTAATGCTCAGTTACTTCGATAACGCCAACCAAGAAAAGTTGAGAAAACAGATTATGGATGATTTATAATTTGTCGAATAGAGAGTTGCCTATTGCATAGAACTCTCTTCGTCAAGCCGTTTCACGAAATGCTCACATTGTGGGTCATTAAGAAATATACAATAGCGACCACATTCCTGCTTGTGTGGACAACGACACAGGATAAGGTGGCCGTCTAAAGCTTTACTATGCCAATCGTAACTTTTAGCACAATCCTTACAATGATAGATTGTTGCAGTTACGATTGGCTTTATTTGTTTTCTTCTTGGTTTGGACATAAATTAATCTTTGGATAGTGTTATCGCCGAAGACTTCTGGTTTCTTCTCTTTGTAGAAGAGTGTCACTCATAGCAAATGATGCAACTGTTCCACAGCCAAGTGCTCTGATAGCTGCCTTAGCGGTATTGCCTGTATCTACTACATTATCAATGAGATAAGGAGTACGGTTTGTAGGCAAGTCTTTATGCCTGTAGAACCCCATATCTTCGGCAGAAAGCGTCTGGCCTCTTTTCTTGGCATTATATTGTGAGTTTCGCTCTATGCCACGAAGGGCATCAACGATAGGGAGGTGAGTATATGACGAGATAGCCCTTGCCAGCTCCATGGTTTGTTCGGCTTTGCCATGATGTCCTGGAATTGGAACGAGAACCGCATTTTGAGGTAACAGCTTTGCTATCTGGCGAGCAGCATAGTCTATGGCATCATGGTCTCCATCTTTCAGTTTATGTGCTACCCACCGGTTGATACCATCATAATATCTACCAGTGGATAGGAATGTGATACCGTCTGAAACAGTTTTGATTGGCTCGTTTTCTGTCATGGAGTAAATAATAACATGAGTTCTGCATACCGTCTTCGCTCAATGGAAGGGATTCGTTTCCCTCGCCAATGGCAATGGTTCACATAATCGTCTCTGATGTTCCGGTTGCCTACTTCGAGTTTCTTTAAAACAGAACTTTTAGGGTATTTGCCTTTATATCCGGTCACCTTGTATGGTCCGATATTATATGATAATGCAGCAAGGAGTAGGGAGTCTTGACCATAGGAACGAAACATAGCACATAACTCTTTGAGGTCTTTACGAAGAAGTTGCTCTGCTTCATATGTTGACATATTAGCAGAGTAACGTTCTCCAGGTCTGAGCTTATGTCCATAACCTACATAAGGATAGTCCTTAGCTTGGTGCATGCCTTCATAGAACCTTATACAGCATACCGCACGCTCGAAAGGTGGCAACTCAAAAATGGACGCCGGTGTTGATGCCGGTCGCTCTGTCGGCATTCGAGCCTGGACATTCGCAACCAGACTCAGTGATATAAGCAGGAATAATATTATCTTTCTGAAAGTCATTTTATCTTGAATTTGTTTATCTCGTCAATCATATTCTTGACATCGAGGTTTACACTCATGAAATTCTGATATAGGATTCGTTCCTTGGCATCCTTAGATGGGAAGGTGTAGAACTTCGGTATCTTATAGTTCGCATAGTCAGCTTCTTCCTCAGCAATCTTCTTCATATCGAAGTCCGTCTTGCAATAGAACTTAGAGGTCTGGAACTCTGCTGATTCCTGGATATTCATGCTGTCACCTCGTCCGGTCTTGGTCTTTATGAAGTCGCGAGCTGACTGTCCACAGATCCAACCAGTAGGCATGTCTGAAATTTTACTGGCAGGAACAAGGCTGTCCATGTTCTCATTGAGATTGATGGAAGTCTTGTCACGGTCGATGGTTACACCTTTCTTTAACTGAACTACCTTGCCAAAGATGTCGTTGGAGAGCCATTCCAAAGTCTCTTTTGCTCTTGCTGAACCACTAACCACGTTACCTACAGTTGTGATAACCTTCTGCATACCCACCTTTCCGTAGTCAGATTCAAGCTGTGGCAACTCCTGAAAACCCAGAGCCACGCTAACCTTGTTGCTTCG
This sequence comes from Segatella intestinalis, assembly GCF_029348455.1. Lineage (NCBI taxonomy): Bacteria > Pseudomonadati > Bacteroidota > Bacteroidia > Bacteroidales > Prevotellaceae > Segatella > Segatella intestinalis. The sequence goes on along the minus strand of NZ_JARJVV010000004.1, from coordinate 138,422 downwards.
GGCAGTACCGATAAGTCGGTCTATCTTGTGGAAGTAGAGCGTAGGCAACTCGTCCACGATGATGCTGACAGGGATATTCTTACCTTGGCCAGTATTGACACGGGTGACGAGGCGGTTCAGAATCAAAGCATTCAACGCACCAATAATACTTTCCATCTCTGGGTCGTTAGCGATGAGTAGATATGACGGATTCTTCGGATCTGACACCTTCAAGTCAAAATCATCACCATCCTTGTGGAATATCCAATAAGACTCCTTGGTAGCCAATCGGGAGGTATAGACACGGAGTGTACCAATCATACCTTCCAACTGTTCCATAGCCTTATTCTTCATGGCAGTTTGGAATGGGCCAAGGAGAGGAGCAACCTCAGGATCCGTTTCCAAAACCTCAAAGATGGTCTGGTAATCGAGATTGAGGAAAGAAAGGATATGTGGCATGTCACTGTACTTGCCCAGCCAATACTCTGGTTCCACCTCTCTGCCGGTATGGTCAAAGACTCTGCCAGTAGGTTTCGGACGATGAGTCTTTGGTTCTGTTGTCATCTCTGCAATAAGAGGATTGCCGTTCTTGTCGTATGGCACCTTCTTGTAGTTGACAAAGAAATAGATACAAGCTGCCAGGAAGTTGACCGCTGATGTTTGGAAGAACTGGTCACTACCGCCACCACCTTCTTTCTTACCTTTCTGCAAAGACTCCAAAAGGGTTTCTGCCGTTTCACTGGCTGCAGCAAGGTTACCAATGTATTTCTGCTGAATAGGATTCACACGTCTGGAGTATTCTACATCCACAAAGTTTATGATGTTGAACTTGCATCCTGGTGGTACCTTTCCGGCTTTCTGGTTTATCTTATAGTGATAATACAGCTTCTGCGCAAGCGTAGGGAACTTGTAGTCATAGACAACCATAGCAAAACCCTTGGCACTGTGCTGGCGGATGAACGGCTCAATGATGGAGAAAGTCTTACCGGAGCCAGGAGTACCAACTACCCATGTTCCTCGGAAAGGATTCACGATATTCACCCAACCTTTGCGGAACTTGCCCTTGTAGTAATAGCGCATCGGGATATTTACACTATACTTGTTCTCCTGCAGTTCCTGACATTGCTCAAAAGACTCGTTCTCGAAGTTGAAACGGTCTTTGAGCAATCCTTCCTTCAGGAACTTGGAGATATTGTCGAGGGCAACATGGATGCAGATGGTACCAAGAATAGAGGCAGCCATGTAGAGCCAGATATTCAGACTGATGGTATAGAACCTCATGTCCATATGATGACCGAAAAGCCATATAGACAGTATGGTAACAAACAGTCCACCCACCAGCGGATAGAACACCTGACGGCGAGCATCAAACTCCAAGTGTTTCTTGTTTCGGGTGCCAATGCAGGTGATACAGATAAGCACGATGGTAGCAAGTTTGCTCCATACGAGGTTGCCATCCAGATAGATGAACCACCTCTTTACACGGCTATGAATGTCACAAACAATGCCACCCCAATAGTCAAGCAACGCAGGATCTATAGCATACTCAAAGAACTCCACTATCAATGATAAGTAGATCAGACAGCGGAATATCTTATACATAGTCTGTAATTCTTTTGTTTCCTCCATGAAACCTTATTCTTGTATTATAGTGAATATTTAATGCTAATTATATAAAGTAATGATTGGACGGACTTTATGCGCTTGCGTCTTTGGTGTTTCTTGAAGTGCTCCTGAGGCTAACGAGTACAACCAGGCTTTGGCTGTTTCCTGGTCTTTAACCTCTGTCGAAGTCCAATACCAACACTCATCCGGATTGTCTGGAATCACATCGCCTCCGCACTTGCGAATATACGTATTTACCGCACTGCGTGCTTGATACAAGAGTTTGATCTGAGCAACGGAAGGGATGTAGGCACTCTGACCATATTGCCACATGTCAAAGACTGCTGAAGCTGCAGGTGAAGTGCCAGTGGAATACATAGCATGAGTATTGCCGTTACCGTCAAATGCAGCAATATCAGCTGATGTGTTATGCTTCATTCCGAGAGAGTCAGAATAGGCAAACGGCTCAATGTCCTTTAGATAGACAGCATAGCCTGTGCCTTGGATGTCCTCGTTCTGATTCACATAGAACACCACAGCAATAGGAGTCTTGTTTTGGGACTTAACTTCCTCGAATCTTACGACTTTGCCGTCTGTACAGAGGATGTCGCAGGTCTTCATTGCCGTATCAGGAAAGTCTCGATGCTCATCGCATGAGGCAAATGCTACTGCCATGAGAGTAGCATAAATGATATGTAGTATCTTCATTGTTGCTATTTCTTTAATGTGGGTATCTTGAATCCTATCACGATGCCAGTGCGAAACAAGTCTTCTCGCTTGGGAAGGGTGAGATCACATTTGGCTTGAACAAACAATCCCCACCCATGACGTAGGGCAAAATTATGCTCGTAACCGACATGCAAGCCACCGACAAACTTGTCAGTGTCACTGCCAGCACTTGCGCCAATTCGGAGGTTTCCGTAGTTGTTCCTGTCTCTTGCCACACAGGGTTTGTAGGCAGCACCAACTCCCCATGTACGGTAGTTGTTCCAAAACGACTCTGGGCAGACATGTCCGCATGATGCACATTCATCCCATTTGATGTAACCGTTGATGAAGTACTCCCAAGCGTTGTGGTAGCGTGTTTCATGTTCCCATGAGATTGTGGCATCCAAACCTCTCTGATATAAGGCTCCTGCACCAATGGATATTCGGTCGCTATGGCTCTGGGCGAATGATGAGACTGAAACAAACAGTCCCATCATCAATGATAAAATGTATTTCTTCATCGTCCTATTCCTCCATCATTAAGTATGAGTTGAATGAATCGGCATACAGAACATCTTCATAGTCTATATCCAAACTGATGGTTCTTCCACTAATCTGCTTCTCAGAAATCTCAATAGTCAGCACCTTGTCGTTAGGAAATGTCATCTTTTTCAGGACGAGAACGTTTCTATAACCATATTTGAAGGTCTTGGACTGGTCAAGCACCATAGCTGGCGTAAGCTCAATCATCTGGGCATTAGTTGCCTTGGAAACCTTCTTGTCATTCAGCTTGATACGCATCTCGTCGATGTCAAAGCGGATATTGGTGCGGTTCTCGATGCTGAAATCAATGAAGAAGTATTCTCCAACAGAGTAGATGTTGTTCAACCTCATGGTCATTCTGTGCTGCTTGGTGCTCACATTTCGTATTCTTGCCGGTGAGTTCCAAATCTTTCTTGCATATCTGGTCATATCCTCAGTACTCATTGATACAGAAGGATTATGGTATGGAATCTTCTCTGAGGCAAGAATCTGTTTGTCTGTGACTGCTTCCTGCATTCGTGTAGTGTATATCAGAGCGTACTGGGTTCTGTAACGCTCTGTAACTATCGTCACAATAGCAAGGATGTCACCATCTGCATGTACGGCTGCACCTTCCTTGGGTTTCAGACGGATGGTATTGTTGATTGGCTGGTCACCGACCACTGCATCCGTAGAAATATCAACGAAGCGGACTGGCTCTGAGGCGGTAATGACTGTTGTGACATTCTCATTGATGGTAAGCTGCTCCATTTCCAGATACGTCTGTTGTGCCATGGATGGGAGGGAGGCTAATGCGCATACTGCCAATGCGCAGATTTTCTTGATAGTCTTCATAATCATATATGTCTTTATTATTTATCTTTCTGGTTTGAACGTGAATTGATGAGATACACAAAGGTTCCGTATTTCAGCTTGGCTGAGTTCTTCTTGATGGCTTTGCTAATGGCGTTGCTTGTCTTCTGAACGGCATTGCTAACGGCTTGTGCTCCCCAGCTTGCCAGGTTGCCACCTCCTGTAGATGTACTGTTGGTAAGGGTTGAAGTATTGCTCAAAGCACCGCTTCCAACATCTTTCGTGGTTTCTCTGAACTGGCTGCTTGGTACATATAATCCTTCGAGTCCGTCGGTATCATAGAGCAAAAGGTTTACCTTGACGATGTCATCATCTACCATGATACTCTTGACAGTGCCCTTGACACGCTGTGAACCGAAGCCGCTCATGGTGGCATAGATGTAGGAGCCTTTATGAATGACTGCTTCATTGATGACAATATCATCGAGCAGACGAAGTCTTACTCTTGATCCATCCACCGCCTTGATGTTCTCGTCTATGATAGCCTTGATAAGTCCAGCTTCCTTGTCATTGTCGCACAGGGTGTTGAAGTAGTCGGATGTAACCTTGACCTTCTTGACAACCTCTTGCAGTTCATCGTTGGTCTTCTTCTTTTCCGGAATTTCAACCTTTCCTTCCTTTGCATCTCCAGTTTTGGCAGTCACTTCGGCCTGCATGGATGGGGTAGAGACCTGCTGAGCCTGCATCCTTGCCTGGGCAATGGCTCGATTGAGTTCTTCCATCGCTTCCTGTTCACGCTGTTTGCCACGAGCTAAGCGATCATTTTCTGCCGAATTATTGCCATTGACGATTTCTTGGCCTTTCTGTGCGCTCTCCTGTAGCTGCCTTTGCATCTCAGAGAGCTTCTCGGCTTCCTGGGCTTCGACCAGTTTACGTTCTTCATCTGAGTACTTTGTATCATACTCTTCCTTGGTATCTTCTTCATTGCGTTCAATGTTTCCTACTGCTGAATAATCGTCTATCTTACCGTATGATTTGAGCATACTCTCATACTTGTTACCAATACCGTCTCCCTTCATTTTGGCATCAGGCAGGTCTGGATTAAGATACTCGGTCGTAGTGAGACCATCAGGAATCTCAGCCTTCTCCGTATGAAAGAGGTCAATGACGAAGTAGCCGACAAACAACAGAGGGAAGTAAATGATAAGCGGTATCATATACTTGGGCTGTTTCCAGTTAATCTTTTTCAATGCGTCCATCGTTTTCTATCTTTTCGTTATTATTCTTTTGATTATCTCTATTCATGGCAGGATGCGTGGTGTAGGCTTTTTCAACAGCTTTCCAGACTTTGCTGTGTCGCAGACGCAACATCTGCTCTTGCCTTTCCGTAGCACTTTGTCTTGACTGTTGATGACTATACACCACTACCATCCTGTAGATGTTCAAACCAAAACAGAAGATTATGAAACCAAATACAAGGTAGAGGAACAACAGTTTATGGTCATTAGCAAACAGTTGTACCTTGGCTGCAAGCACATCAAGCTTCATAGTCTTGGCAAACTTGCGTCCTGCCTTCACCTCATTCTCATATCTCTGACGATATTGAGGATCATCTTTGTCCGGCATCTTTTCACCGATAAACATTTTCTTCCATCCCATATCAATATGTCAGTTTGGTCTTTTGTTCTATATCCTTATTGAGAAGGGTTCTCCAGTTGGTAATCAGCAAACCATGTGGGTTGTTGTCAGTACGGGGAACACGCTTCAAATGACCTGCCGTCACAAGTTCTCTGGTAAGAATGCTTGTGCGTCGCTCAATACGCTGTCTGCCATAGTAGGTGAACTCCATCTTCTCCTTGTCGAACTTAATACTGTCACAGAAGATGCTGAACACGGCACTCGTACCCATGATGTTTGAGTAGAAGCCTTTCTCCTTTAATGTATTGTACTGCGCAAGACCCGTTTCATCAACCAGATACATGGCTTTATCCATTGTATATTTGATGTACTTGTCATCTGGCGCAAGAGTGAAGAAGTAATGATGGAACATTTCCACATGGCTCTTTGCCTCCACATCGAGTGTTTCTTCCATGGTGCTGCGCTGAACGAGAATAGGAACATTGCCATCCAGTACATACACTTTCTGATGAGCATCTGAAACCATTTGCTTAGCTGTCCAAATGCTGGAGATACAGATGATGATGCAGCCCACAAGGAAGAGTGAACAGATAATCATCACCAACTTGATTTTGTTTTCGAGATTCTTTATTACCATACCTTATTATATATGTATTATTTGCTGTTTACATCACTTTGCTAATCATGCCTTGGGTTGAAATCTTGGCTTGCTGTGCCACACCTTCACCGAAGTTTCGGGTAGAGAAAGCTGTATCTCCTTCAGGAATCATCCATGCAGCAAGGTCTGGAACGAGGTTCAGACATTTCAACGCCACAATGCTTGCTGCCATCAGATAACCGGCTGAGAAGAACGAGTTCTGCAGATATGCTGCCATCGTCTGCTCACTTTCGGTAATGGCTGTAAGGTTCTCCACCTGAATGCAGAGCACTATATCAAAGAGTAAAAGGACATAAAAGCCCACGAAGTATAGCATTGCTCCATAGAAATGTACCGTGAGATAACGTATCAGCCACTTTGCCCAGGCTCCTTCCCATTTTGGCAAGAGAGAGAATGCCCATTGTATCGGACCGAATATCGTCAGCATACCCAGGAGTATCTGTTGGCAATAGATGGTAGCCCACCAGCCTATACGGAAGACAATCAAAGCTATGAGCATAATCACCTTGTCTATGCCTACCACCGCACCAGCTGTGAGTGATGTGAACCAGAGCTTCGAAGCATCAGTTTCCATGTTTGTCACTTCATCCACACCTGCTTGTTCCATGGTGGACTCTATCAGGTTTGGATCCGATGTGCCAGAATGGGCTACGTCAGCCTGGGCTTGTAATGAGTTATAAAGAGTATCACGGGTATAGATGAGCTCCTGGACTTCTTCAAACTTATCCTCAATCTGTGCGGACTCCGCTTCATACAAGTCGTGGGTGTATGAACCTATGCAGTTAGGGATATAGGAGAGAAAGTCAAGTACACACCAGCTGCTGCCGTTGTTTGTAATGCCGGTATCTGCAGGTGGGTACCACCAACAGAGAATGACACTGACCACAAGAGGCTTGAACAGCTTCATGATGTCTATCGGCTCATGCTTTACCATCATCTTGTAGGCCATACTGCCAGCTACGACTATCGAGAACAGCGCAGCCAGAGCCATACACATCTGCAATATCCACCAAAATGGACCTTGGGAGCCTGTGAACGTGGCATCACAAAGGAACTCGTTGGTCTGGAATATCACATCATCAATCTCCTGTTCGAGGATCTTGATACCGAAATCGGAAAGGATGTTTGAATCTGCCATGTTTTATTGTCTTACTATGTTGTTATCATCGGAGTCTTCAGTTTCTGAGCCTCCAGAGTTATTTCCTACATTCTTTTTGCCTGCTTCACGCCATCTGTTGATTGCTGATGATGCGTGGCTGGCTACATTGTTTCTTCTTTCAAGTCGTGCAGCAAGCAAGGAGGAGGTCTTTCTCTTGTTGCTTAGTTGGACTAAAAAGGAGATAAGTGTCTCATTCTGCTTGGTAATGTCATCATAGATGGCAAGATACTGCTGTTTGCGCTGGGCATTGGGCATATAGGCATCCTGCATCTCCTTGATGGCTGTCTTGTACATCTTGTAGTATTCTGTCCATCGTGTCTTGTCTGAAACAGAACCACCAGCGCTTACTATTCGGTCAATATTCGCCTGAAAGTCCGAGAGCTTGGAGTTGATCTTGTTTCCTTCTGCAAGCCAGGCAATGTCAATCTGCCGGTCTGCAATGTTGAGTGCTTCTATTTCTGCTCGTTGGGTAAAAGATGCTTTGATACTGTCAGCAACATCCACCTGCTGATATGCAGAGACTCCGGTCATGGTTCTGAAAAACTGCTTGTTCTTTTTTGCTGCAGTCTTCTGATAGCTGTTGTGTAAGGCATCATAATAGAATGCAGGAGTGAGACCGCCAGAACCAATCTCCTGAACCGTAATCTGGTTCATCTTGGCTGCATCATGGTTGTAACTCACATAGCCTTGGGCTGATGCGTTAAAGCATAACGTCAATCCACATAGACAAAGTGCTGTCCGTGAAGATATTAAATGTTTCATATTCATTGATTTTTTATTTTATTATCCTAATAGCCTAAATATCCTGCACCTCTCCATCTGCCAAAGGCATCGTTTATGATATCCTCCTTGCTCTTGGCACGGTACACCTGCTTTTTCCAATAGCCGATTCTCACTTGGATATATCTCCATGTTTCGAAGTATGCCTTGTTGAGATGCTTGTTGATGTTGTCGAGCGAGTTGTTGATGTTCGTAATGATGAGAAGCAAATCTGACGTTGAACATGCCGCAGCTCCAGTAGCATATAGCAGCAAATCACTGACTGACCTATAGAGATTGTCGCCTTCATCTGCAATCTTAGCCAAAGCCTTGGTGTTGATGGTGATAATCAGCGTATCGGTACTCATGATGTTTCCTCTTTCCAGGCATTTCTTCCTGAAATCATTGAGCATCTTTCTATAGTCACCGACTTTGTCACTCACATTCTCATAGGTGCTGTACACATTGAGACTGGTACGGAGTGACTGGTACAGAATGTCAATCACGTCAAATGCCCTGGTGTACTTATCCAGTTCCTTGTTGATGTCCCTGAATCCAATGTTGGCATCGCCGCTGTAGTCATGCAGCAGTTTATTGCTTGCCTCTAAGGTGGAACGCACAAGCAGCAGACTGCGCTGTTGCTTGTGGTCTTTGATATAGGCCTCAATAGAAACTGCATCAAAGCCTACCTGAGCCTTTGCTGCTGAAGGCAAAAGAGTCAACAGACAAATGAGTATTGTCAGTATCTTGCTATTCACTGTTGTCTTCTTCATCGTCATCATATTTTCCGTTATAACTATCTGAATGTCCACTATCGGCTGCATGTCGCAACCATCGTTTCCTGCATTGTTCAATGAGAGTCTGTCTTCTGCCTTGCTCGTCATTCAGTGGGGGAGCGACACTCCTTAAAATGTCTATGATGGAATGCTTGTAATGCATCATCTTCTCCAATGACACCAGGTCTGCAAATATCTTGGTGAGACGGCTGTCTATCTGACGTGCAATCTCCAGGCGGTCACTTGACCAGAGCAAATGATAGGTATCATCCGTATTGTCTGATTCCACTGGGTTGCTCTTTGCATATTCTACTGTTGGGTCACAGTCTGGATAGTCACGGGCAATCTCTGCAAGTTTAGCATTTACTTCGGCAGCTTTTTCCTCATCGGTCTTAGCCGGGTCGAGGTTTACTACAGCTACCACTTGCGTATCGCTATATTCCGTGGTCAGAGTCCATGAAATCTGCACAATGGCACGGTGTATCTTGATGCCCATGAAGTACTTGGGCTTTCTTGCTATCGAGACTGTTGCCTTGAATGTGATGACACCATTGATATTCGGCATGGATGCAGTACGGACGAAAGTATTACCTTTCCAAGACCCCGAACCATTCCAACTGAGATTATAGGCAGTCTTGCAATCCTGCATGATGGCCGGTATGCGGTAATAATCATCTGTCACGACATTCTCACCATCAATAGCCTCTTGTTTTGCCTTTTGGTACTGGGCAAGTTCTGATTCGGCAGTACTCTTGTCAGACTTCAATGCTGTAATGCAATCTTTGTTAGCGTTGTACTGTTGACGATACCTCGCAGCATCATTCACATTTGAATTCTTAATTTTTCTAAGAAGTTCCGAATTTTCTGCCTCCAAGTTTGTGATTTCAGACTGGAGAGAAGCCATTTTCCTCTCTGTCTCCGCAATCTTGGAATCAATCTCTGAGGTGTTGACACTTTCATGAGTGACACTTGTGTCCATAGCACACTGCTTGGTGTGACCATTTACGCTACCTCCACAACTCGAACACTTGTATTGGGTCGAAGCTTCACCAAGTTTGGTACCGCCATGGCAGGTAACACTGATGGTTGCAGTTTCACATCCTGCAATTTTCTTGGCATCGGTAGTCTGATAGTATCTCTTTGCATCACTTGAAAGATAGTAGGTGTAACCTTCCTCGTTATCATTGAGTTCTTTCAGTCGTGCATTCAATCCGGCTTTGAACGTGTTCATGTCCATTGTGTAGGAATCAAAGACATCCTCATAGGCAACTTCCTTTTTATACCAGCTCTTTGAAACATGAATCTCGTAAGCATAGGCTTTAGCATATTGACCACTTTTCTTCTTGCTGAGAATATAGCCTGACATATAGTAGGTTATGCTATAATTGAAGCCGTCATTCGAGTTGTTATGCTGCTGAACATCACTTCGACTCCATCCAGCATGGCTTTCTGAGTTTCTCAATGCTGCTTCTCTTTCTGCCGATGTTGGAGTATAGTTTTTGTCCTTTGTGCTGATACGATACCAGTGATCACCTTTGATGATGGCATCATTGTCTGTAGGTGGATAGTAGTCGCCCAGCTTCACATTACCGGCATCAACTCTATAGATATACCATCGCTGGGTGTAGTATTGTCCCATTCCTTCACGGGCATAGTCTGTTACCCAAGAGGTCAGATTGTAGTTCGATAAAGAGAAGAGATTTGCAATGCTGTCCCTTCCTCCAACAAACTGCAAGAGCGTATTGCCTGCATTTGCAGACAGACTGTTGTAGAGTCCATACACATTTTCTGCAATCTCAATGACGCTGCTTGTCTTATCCATCATCGTACCACAGAAACTACTGTTGCCAAGGATTGAGCCTACAGCATTACCAGCTCCAGCAGAAGCAAGGTTGACTCCCATGGCATACAGGTTGTCTATGTCTTCCTTCAGATTCTCCTTCGTAAAGTTGGAACCGAACCCGGAAAAGTTGTCAAACATCGCTTCCCAATCTACGTTGCCCAACTCCGAGAGTTTCAGAATAGCCGCCAATTCCTGGTTGATCTCCAGAAATGCAATATCCTTGAACGAGAGGGTGCTGTTGGTGACGATAGACTCGAACTGATAGCAGAGAGTCTTGGTCTCTTCACATACCTTATATAAATAGCTTCCCCAGTAGAGAGCATTCTGTGGACTTTTGAGCATCATTCCAGCTACAGTCCATATCTTCGGCATGATCTTGGCCGACACCATGTTGTAGATACGGCGGTAATAGTAGTTCTCCGTCGAACTTGTCCATAGTCCCAGATGGGTGAGGGCTTTACGGTCAAGGAACTTTGAAGTAAAGATTCCTGCTGCAGCCACCTCTGCCGCCTGATAGTGTTCACGTATCTTGGCTACCTGTTCGGCATAATACGCCTCAGTAGCTGCCTCTGTTGCAAAAGCGGCTGTCATTGCTTCTACAGTGCGCTTGTCATAGTTTACACTGTAGTACTGTGCCATCGTCGGTACTACGGCACAGAGATAGAGAGTAAGTATTATCAGATAGCGTTTCATTGTTTGAATATTATCGTTTATGACTTGTTACATATACTCATCAAATTTCCTCTTGGGTTTGAGGTTCAGCACATGGCCAGTCTGGTTCACCTTCTGGGCAAATGGTAGGGATTTGGTGATTCCTGACAGTTCCCAGTCTCGGCAATAGGCTTCGATGGCATGCTGATGGTCGCATTGCAACTCTTTCTTGTAGAGTTTCAGCGCTTCCTTTTCTGCTCGCTCGGTGGTATAGGTCATATAGCACTCGTGAGGTTCCTCAACTCCAAACACGCCTCCGACACTTCCTCTTCGGATAAAGACTTCTCGGAAGAAGCTTCTGCCTTCCTTGTTTTCAAGTCGGTTGATGGTGAAGATCTTCTTGCAGTCCACATCTGTCAAGCCAAGGATTGCCTTGATCTCGTCGAAACGTTCACGGAACTTGCTTTGGTCAAGCAGCATCACCACATCAGAGTTGTTGATGATGGCTTCCTTCACGATAGGACTTCCCACGATGTCCTGGATCTCCTGAGTAACCACACCCACCGATGCCCAGAACTTACGGGCTGTCTTGTAGAGGTACTTGATATATTCTGCCATCATTGGCGAAGCTATGGCTTTCCATGCCTCCTCGATGACAAGCACCTTTCGGTTCTTCTTGATACGCATCTTCTGAATGAAAACGTCCATGATGATAAGTGTAACAAGAGGGAAGAGGAGAGGGTCATCCTTGATGGAGTCAATCTCAAAGACGATGAAGGTCTCATCAAACAGCTTTGTGTCAAGGTTCTCATTGAGTGTAAGCTCATGACTACCGCCCTTATAGAAGTCCTTCAGCAGATAGTTGTAGGATGCCAAGTCTATTCCTGCCAGATTGTTCTCCTTTATAATCTGAGGAATACGGACTTTACTGTACTCGTAGAATGTGTTGAACGACAGGTTCTCTATCTGTTTCTTCATGAAGTATTCATCGAAGTATTCCGTGATAACCTGCTCTATGAGACGGTCTTCCGTCTTGGTGACTTCACCTTGGGTTCCTTTCCAGATGAGCATGACCAGATTTTTCAGGAAGCCTATCTTCTCGATGTTCAACTCCTCACGCTTGATGGCAAAAGGATTCATCGTGATAGGATGCTCGTCTGTGTAGCTGATATACTTGCCACCGACATATTCGCAGAGTCCTTCGTACGAATTACCGGTATCAACCATCACAACGTCGGTGTTCTGTTCCCACATCTGACGGACTACACTATTCATGTGGAAGGACTTGCCGCTTCCAGACGGACCGAGGCAGAAGAAATTGGAGTTATCCGTTATCTTGTTCTTTCCTTCCTTACCACTGATGTCGATGGCAACAGGCACACCTTGGCGGTCTGTATAGTAAATCTTCAACGGGGTTTCCTCACTATGCTGAATGTGCTCTTTGTACATGAGACAGGCGGCTGCATCACTGAGAGTCAGGAAGCGGTCATACTCTGGGTTGGTGGAGTAGCAATTACCAGGGAATGAGTTGACAAACAGCTCCAGCTGGTTGTAGGCTCTTTTGCTGATATGAATGCCCAATCGACCAAAGGAGTTCTCCAGATGGTTGGTACATTTCTGAATATCAGCATCTATAGGTACTCCAACGACAAGGTTGAAGTGAGCATATACCAACTGTTTGTTTTCTCTTGCTATCACATCCTGCACCTTCTTGATGTCCTCCACGGCTATCTGGTTGCTTGGATTTGGCATACTGGCATGACGGTTTTTCTTCTTGTCGAGTAGGGAGAGTTCTCTTTTCTGGTTGGGAATGAAGAACATTTGATTATACACAACTACATCGGCAGAAGGAATGCTGTCAACCAATGATACCATGTCCACTGGCATGGAAACATTGTTCACCTCAATGTTAGTGAAAGGACGGACTATAGATGGTGTGCTGACACAGTCAACATCAACAAGACTATACACCTTGCATCGTTTGTTACCCATGCTGATAGACTCTTCATCAACTTTGAAGTTTGTCATTGACACAGTCTTGTCGTTGAAGTTCATGGAGAAATAGCGGTCAACATATTCACGAGCCGTATTGCCATCGAGGTAGGATGCTTCCATGCCGGAATCTTTCAACTGGTCTTTGACCTTGCGAATTTTCACCATAAAGTCACGCCATTTCTTACTGTCAAAAGAGAAGATACGGCTTTTCTTGTTCTCCTGGGTGATAATCAGGTATGTCTGACTATCTGTATAGGAACGTCCGTTGAAATACTTGAAGTATGACTCAGACAAAAACTCATGGTTGTCGTTGCTCTCGTCCTTGAACTGCTTGCGAACAAAAACATCCTGCTTGTGAATGGCATAGCCTTCACCAAGAGTCTGGGCAAGTGCGGTAATAAGATGGTTGAACTCATAGTAGCTATCAATGTTTGCAGAATACTTCTGCACCGGGTTCTCCATCTTCAAAATGGCTGAGTATTCGCCAGTCTTGGTATAGAGCACGCCAATTCCATCCACATCCTCAACAGAGAAGTAGATGTCCTGAAAGATCTTCTTGCGTTTGCCTCCGGTTCCAAAGGCAGAGACTGAGATAGCCATGCCTATGAGTATAGCTACAAATGCTATGATTACATATATGATCATTGTTATTTGCTCTTTTATCAAATGAAGATAGGCTCATCCTTGCGAGAGGGTGAGCCTACCGATTTACACTATTCAGATTTCAACACACTTGCTCATTTGTTTACGTTTGAATTTTGTTTGATTACATTCTATGCGAACAGGCATAGATGAACACACCATGCTCTTCCTTCTTGGTATGCAACCCTTTCTTCTGTTTGAAGAAGATGAGGGCGGCTCCCGAACAGAGGGAAACAGCAAGAACCACAAGACCAACCACAAAGCCGAGAATGCAATATGCTATGATAAAGCCGAGGATGGCTCCACCAACGGCACAGGCTGCCCAAGTGATGTAGCGTCCCTGGAATCCCATAAATTCAAGGGGCTTCTGGAGACCCTTGAACATGGGATAGCTTACGTACTGATTTTCGTTTACTTCTCCTGACATGATGTATTCTTTAATGCTTGAACGATAGATTAGAGACCGAAGAACAAAGGCAGAGCCTGAGCTGCAGCAACGAGGAAGATACATGCGCCAACAACCATCATGATCTTCTTCTTGAAATCTTACTGATTGCTCGTAATATACTGATAATCAATACTAATTGGAATGACAAAATGACGAAAGAAACAAATTAGGAACAACAAAATCAAGAAACCCCAAAATGAAAGCATGAGAAAACAAAAATTAACACAGAAAACAATGGTAATTTTCCGATTCTATCATTAAGAGACGAAGTTGGATTGTGTATGAATCTCATATTGAACCTCTATTATGTAAAGCTATGAACTCACTAAAAAGCAGTAGTCACCTCCCTCATTGATAACATATTTGAAATAGAACACATGCCTAACAAAAGTTAAAGTTATCGTTTTGTGTTAATATATTAAATTAAATTGCTAACTTTGTAGACTAAATTGAATAGCAAATGCAGTTGGTAAATAGACTTAAAATTGTTCTTGCTGAAAAAAATATTACAAACAAATGGTTAGCAGGACAACTCAATAAATCTGTGATTACAATAAGTCGGTGGTCTCAGAATAAATCTCAGCCTTCTCTTGAACAGTTAAGAGAAATTGCTAAAGTTTTAAATATAAGTCCAAAGGATTTAATTAATGATTTGTAAATATGAATCTTAAAGAGTTAAACGAATTAAATAATATAAAGACAGTATCTTTATTCTCTGGTGCTGGAGGATTAGATATTGGTGCCATTATGGCTGGAGCCCATATTGTTTTTGCCAATGACATGATGAAAGAAGCTTGTATGTCATATCGTGAAAACATAGGTAATCATATAGTTCAGGGTAATATCAATGAAATACTTGAACATTTTCCTGTTATAAACGATGCTGATTTACTTATTGGCGGTCCTCCATGTCAAGGTTTTTCTGTTGCTGGAAAAATGGATGCTAATGATGTAAGAAGCCAACTTATTTGGAGTTACCTTAAGGCTATATCTATAGTTATGCCAAAGGCTTTTGTAATGGAAAATGTTAAGGCTTTAGGCACATTGGAGAAATGGAAGCCGATACGTGAAAAATTATTGGCTGAGATGAGAAATTTAGGTTACTCCGTAAACTACATGATTCTTAATGCGTCAGACTTTGATGTGCCACAAGCCCGAGAGCGCATTTTTGTTGTTGGAGTGAAGGGAGATAGTAAAAGAAAGCCTGATTGGCAGGACATGATTACGAAGTACTCAAAAAAGGCTCCTACTGTAAGAGAAGCATTGAGCATTCTGGACAAAGCAGGGTCTGGGAATAATAAAGGAACTTGTAAAGCCAAAATAACTTTGGCTGCTAATCCTGTAATGCGCAAATCTCCTTATGCAGGAATGCTGTTTAATGGATTAGGTCGTCCAACAAGACTTGACGGATATAGTGCAACTCTTCCTGCATCAATGGGAGGAAATAAAACTCCAATCATTGATGAAAAAGAACTATACGAAGGCAAAGAAGCGTGGGTTAAGAGCTATCACGATAAGATTTCAAAAGATTTAAGTCAAGCGAAATTCCAAGAAGCTCCACCTTTTCTTAGAAGAATGACAGTTCAAGAAGCTGCTGTTTTGCAAACATTCCCATTGGATTATAATTTTCAGGGGTCTCAATCATCCCAATATACACAAATCGGAAATGCTGTTCCATGCAATATGGCAAGAGCCGTTGTTTCTATGGTTATAGACATCATTAGAAATAACAAGCCAATATCGTATTGCTATGTACAGCCAAACTTATTTGATTAACATGAAAAAAGTATCTGAAGAATCTGCAAAGGCATTGTTAGAAAGCCTTTTAGATAATCCAAAATATCTCTGTGACCCTATAGGGCAAGAGATTAGGTCTGTCTTGGAAGGAAGCCATAAGACTTATAAATACGTTCTGGTTACTGCGTTACTTGCAAAAGCAACAAATGGTGACATTGATCCTTTGAGTCTCCAAGCGAAAGATGAATCAGAAGGTGCATTTGACGCAAGAAGTTTATGTCATCATGTTGTCGTGCCTTTTGAAAGAGACTTTCTTCCCAATAGTTTAGGAGGGTCTAACGAGCCATTCCTTAATAAACCAGCCAGGTATCCAAGATTGACAACAGAGAATGCTGTTCGTAAAGGGCATGATATGGAAACACTAAAATCATTGATTTCCATTCTATCAAAGATGCGTAGTTCTTTGATTGCAAGAAAATATTTATCATCGGCTATCTATAACATGAAATCCATCGCAGCTTCCGTTGCAGAAAAATATGAACTGCCAGACATCGGCATGGATAATCTTTCTGGACCGCAGATAATACTTGATTTCGTATACCAAGTTACCGAGTCAAGATTTGAGGGGGAAATATGTCCTCTTGTAGTAGCAACAATCGAACATTTCTATTATGGAGGAAGTAGAATAGTTGTCCCTCATAAGGTAAACGAAAGTGGATCTTCTTCCAAAGAGGTTGGCGATATAGACATTTTCGATGATAAAGGAAAAATTGTATCATCAATAGAAGTCAAAGATAAAGATTTTGCAAAGATTGATGTGGAACACGCAATAAAAAAATTTGCGTATGCTCGTTTGACCAAGACTCTATTCATTTTTGGACGAGCTGTGATGTATGATGCAGAAGAGGTTCATGAAATAGCTTCAGAGTATGGACGGAACGGATATTTCTGTTCAGTTGTTTCTGTTCTCGATTTTGTTAAAATTCGTCTAAGCTCAATACAGCAATCGATTTCCTTGCAAGATTTTTCTTCAACCATGCTCTCATATGCAAAGAAAATCAATGCAAAAGACGATACAATAGACTGGATAAAAAACTGCACTATAGAATTTTACCTTTAAAAAGATATGAGTGTGAAACATCATTTTCTTCCACAGTTTTACCTTAAAAGATTCGTTGGAGAAGGCGAAAAACTGTATTATTGCAAAAAGAAATACGATACATATAGAGGTGTTGCAACTGCTGGAATTTACTATGCGAATGACTTGAATAACATTGATTTTGGTCAGTATGGCGTATATGATTTAGAAAAAGAATTTTTTCTCGAAAAAGATAATCAATACGCACAAGCATTCGTTGATATGCGCAACAAGTATGCATATGATATTTGTGCAATGCCTGCTCAAACAAAGGCAGATATTGTTGAGTTTGTATTAGGATTATATTGGAGAACTCCTGGAGGTTATGATCATGTTGCTGATCTCATTGAGAACGATGGACTATTGACTGGAGATTTACATCTCTACAATAAAAAGACCAATCAGTATCTCAGGGATGAAGACATACCAGATATTGTGGCAAACATCAAATCCAACACTACAAACAAAAAGTCTTTCATGCCAATTTTCTACGAAGAGAACGTTCGTAAACATGACTGGTCAAAACTTGAAGAAAAGTTTTTAATATGGGAGACTTCAAAACCCATGATAATAGGAGACATCCCCTATATACCATTAAAGTCAGAATGTAAAAGAGGAAAAATTCTTGAAGAATTTGTTATACCTTTAGACAGGAATCATTTACTTGTCTATGCGGAAAATAAGCCAACATTCCTTGAAGAGAATCTTTATCAACATATCAACCTATCTATCATAGATGGTGCTTCTGAAAAAATATCTTGTAATGACATAGACTTCTTAAAACAAGAAATGGAATTTGCAAGAAACAGAATAAAACGATTGGCATTGTTAGGGCTTTCTCCAGTCTCTCGATATCTTAACGTTATCATGCAATTTCAATGCCGTTTCAAAACTTATGAAGAGTTTGAGACATTTTACACAGCTCAGAACTATGGTGATAGACAATATTTTTTCACCGAAAAAGGATTGTAACATGAGCCGACTGATTCTAAGCGAAAGCCTAAGGTCAGTCGGTTTTTCACTTCCCACAATTCTGTGCAATCATCATTCCTACACCACCAGCGACCACAAAGATACCAATCGTGAAGAAGAACCAGAAGAACCATTGGGCATAGTGACCGAGGTAGCAACCATCATATTCCTTGTATCGTTCACGAACTTTCTTCCGTTCATTAGCAAACATGGAATTGACCTCACGGATATGCGTCTGCATCTGTGCGGTCATCCATTGGCGTTCTTTGGCAAACAGTTCTTGGATCTTCTGCCAGTCTGCATCATTGACATTTACAGACACCTTTAATTTTGTGGAAGTATTTTCCAAAACTTTGTCTATGTGCTGATTGATGGTATCAACCTTTTTGCTGATAGTAGTCACAGCACCACCTAATTTGGTTTCTGCACGCTGATACTGCTGAATGGCAGACTCCAGTTCAAGTGTGGCATTGATGAAGGTGTTTGTAGCTTTGTCAATGTCCTCACTCAACTGCTTCAACTCAGGAACACGGTTTACAAGTCCGTCTTCGGCTTGCTGTTCCTCGACCTCGTTTTCGACATCATTCATCATGTTGTCGAAGTCGGATCTTTCTTCTGTGTCTATGTTTATCTTGCTTTTTCTGATTGCCATATTATCATTGATTTATCGGTGGAAACTTCTGCTGCGTGGTTTAGGCTTGCACATGGCATGAGCCATCTGTGCGCAACGGTGGGCAAACTTCCAGTCATCTTCATCGTCTTTCTTACCCCAACCAGAAGAAGGAGCAGAACCGCCACCGCCACATGACTCAGACATGGAAGTGGCTGCGTCAATGTACCCTGCAAACAACAGCATCGCTACATGAGCTACATTCTCTGTTGTCGCTATATCATTGTCCTCTGGAATCTGAACTTCATTAGTAAAGACATCTTTGACAGAGTTCGGAATCCACACCTTTTTGACTTCATCGCCAATGTTGATTGTGAATGCAGTTTGTGTAATTTGAGGTTGCGCCTTTGGTTGTGATGCTGTTTGAGTCTGAACGACAGGACGAACTGGGCGAGGCGCAGGAGCAACGGATGGAGAAACAGGCTTTGTCTTGACTTGTGTAGGTTGTGGGTGCAGTTTCTTCCATGTGTCTTCAATCTTTGATGCCATGAACCTTCTGCCTATCTCCGAAGCCTTGAACACGGAAGCATTCTTGCCGACTGTGTAGCCGACAAGTTTCCGTTGTTTGTCGTAGCGTGGCTTTACCTCATAGCCTTTCATGCGCAACAGATTGAAGTATCTGTCTATGTTGAACTGTTGCATATCTTTGAGGGTATTTTCGCAATCCTCCGCAAGTTCCACTTTCCGCATATTCCGTATCTCCTGCGGTTGTTCCCACCCATGACGCATATTGATGATTTCCGCAGCCTTCATTGCCCGAAGATGAATGTCGTGTACATCATTGGTGTTACCCTCCATATCCACACGACAGCAGTCAATGTGAAGGTGCAGCGTTCCTGACTTGGAGTCAGAGTGCAGTCCACCCACATTCATAGAATTGGTGAAATTGGTCTTTATCTCATTGGAGAAACCATTGGGTTTAAGACCAACAGAATCCAAAACTTCCAAAGCTTCGTCTTGAAGGTTCGCCCAATCTACCATCGTGAAGTTGGCAGACTCTTCCTTTGATGGGGAAAGTACAAAAGTGGTCATGAACCTTTCCAACTTTCTGCCCACCGTCCTTTCCGCCTGATGATACTGGCAATGATGCTTCATCATGTACCAGATGGCGGTAGGGTCAAGACCATCAGGCATATTGTTCACCTTGACCGTCTTTGCATTCTCCTTTTCCAATGCGTACCTTACGGAATTGCCTCCATACGATACTACCTTTGCAAGCATAATCATGATTACTCCTTTGATTTGGTCTGTGCGTTTGTTGCGATATTCTCTTCAATGCTATACCAATGTTGGATAAGTACTGCAACGGCATCAATCCACCAACGCATGAACTTCTCATTCTTGAAGAACCGAGCCTTTTCCTCAGCCGTTTTCTTGGATAGCACGTTGCTGATTTTTATCAAATCCGTCCTTGCGATGGCGAGAGTGTTGAGAGCGTCCACCTCTTCCTTGGTGAGCCTCATGCGTGGACGGTGCTTCAAGCCAGTCTCAACGACATAGCGGCTCAGACTAATTCCACACTCCTTGGCAAGTGCCTGGAGTTGTTTCAACTCTTCTTTCGTACATCGGTAGGTATGGACTTCCGTAGGCGGTTTCCTTATGATTTTCTTCTTTCTCATTTGTCCTTGTCTCTGATTAAAATGGGATGATTACAAGCACCTTGCAAAGGTGGTCACGACTGCGAGCCTGCGAGTAGTCCGAGAAACTTTTATGAATACAGAAAGACGGACACGGCTTCTGTATTACAAAAGGATTTCTCGAAAAGTACCTATAAAATGACGGCACTTTTAACAGCGTCCGTCCCCAAGGCTGCTTAAACGTATAACAGTTTGGCAGTAGCCTATGGCGGTCAATCGTCCTTTGGGATGATTTCTCTGTATGGTGGCTCATTAGCCTCTGTATGCCTATTGACTGCCGTTATGGTAGCTGTTAGGCTTGTAAACCATTGTCATTAGAACCGTTAGACTGTTGTGTTTGTCCTCCTGCCAGATGCTGTGGATATGTGTTGTGTTCTCCCTTATTCTGTTTGGCATCTGCTTCTTGCAGGGAAGAAGGATTGCCAACAGACTGTCTGGAGTAATTCTGTTGTGGGGAAATTCCACCTGTAACAGCATCGGAAAGATTGCCATTCGTTCCGACCTTACCCACGCTTCTGTTGTCATTAGATGAAGCCGAATTTAGGGAAGAAGAAATATCTGCTGTAGAAGAATTGCCCTTGTTGTCAGTATCGTATATTCCATTGGCAGAATGCCCATCTTCCTTGTCCGACTTTGTATCATCCTCCGTTGTCGTAACAATTACTCTTGCTTGTGGAACTTCCGTGTGGATGATTGCTGAGCCATCCGCATTGCGCTTCAATGAAAAGCCGTTCTTGACAAATCTTCCGTCCACATACCAACCAGAGAGGGAATGCAGGGTAATGATGCGGTTGTCTCCAACCTTTTGTGAAGAGGAAATGCCCACAGCCTCCATAGCCTTTAACAGTTTGGGTACGGTCTTGCGGTCTTTGTCCCAGAGTTTGGCAAGTTGGGTATTGTCAACCAGACATTGCCCACACAAGATTTCCACTTGTTGAGTCTTGCTGATAGAAACAAGTGTTGTTTCACGTTCAGCAAGAGAGGCAAGAGACATGAAGCATTCCATGCGGTCAATCTTGTACTTCTTGCAGCGAAGATACTCCATCTGTACATCGGACAGCGTGAAGCAGTAATGTATCTTTTGTTTATCCATGTTCCGTGAATTTTGAATATTATAACCATAAATGGCAAGACTGTTTTTCTCAGTAAAGAGAAAATCATCTGTACCATCCTCTCCTTGGGGAAATGTCCTCTGCGATAACATAGAGCTCGTCTTGCAACCTGTCATTAGAATGGCTGCTTAATCGTGAAATGCACTCAATGCAAACAGACTGGGCAAGAAGTTTTCTTCTGCCGACAGTTGCTTCATCATTGATGCCCTTGTTGGCTCCGCATTGCTCGGCAAGTTGATTGAAAGCATCACGCACCCGAAAATAGCCGTTGCCAGTATTGATATAGCTCACGGCAAGGTCAGCGACATTCGCCAACTTGCTTCTGTACTCCTCATGGGAAATATCGTTCTTCATCATCGCCATGTCTATTTACAAAGTTCACTCATGTGCTTGGTCGCTGCAGCCTTGGTCTCAGCCTCGGACATACTGCGGTTCTGGCGCATCCAGTTCAAAAGCTCTGACTTTTCAAAGTATATAATCTTGCCGTTGGGACGGAAGAACGGAAGTTCATGCTTGTGTGTCATCTTGTAGAGACTGCTCTTTGATATACCCATGAATAAGGCTGCTTCCTCCAGTGTCAATACTTGCTTGGCATCACGGAGTAGGTTCTCCATTATCCCAATGCGGTGCTCATGTGACTCTACCTTCAAGAGAAGAGTCTCGGTGTCGATAGTTTTGTTCATTATCCTGTAATTTAATTGTTTGTGATTCGTTGTACTGCTTGTTTTGAAAGTGTAGTTCCCCAAGGCAGAGAGAAATCCTTGCCCGAAAAATGGGGACTACAAAAGTGAAATTAACTGATTGTTATCCTGAAAAGTTCTGTTTACTTGTTATCCTGTATAAAAGTTATTCTGCGTGGATGGGTGTTGGTGGCTGCTGTCCGCTTTGTCCTCGGTATCTGCTTGTTCTCCTCACGCTGTTTGCGACCTCGAAAGGCTTTCTTCGTGTTGTCAACAGCCTTGACCTTTTCATTCGTCAGCACATCTGCATAGATGGCGGTGGATTTGAGCGACTTGTGTCCCATCAGCTTCTTGGTAGTCTCTATGTTGCCGGTAACCGCCTGCACCAAAATTCCGAATGTATGTCGGGCGCAGTGAAAAGAGATATTCTTCTCAATGCCCACCTTCTTGGCTATCCTTTTAAGGGCTGCATCCACATTAGCCTTGGCAGGAAGGTGAAACACAAAATCATCATCGCCTTTGGGTGGCATCCATGACAAGGCGGTATTGCCGATTGGTACGGCATTGAGAGCCTTTGTTTTCTTTTGGACGATTACAAGCGTGTTCGTTTCCTTGTTTCTCTTGATGTCACTCCATCGCAGAGCCTTGATGTCGCTGATACGAAGTCCTGTCAGACAGGCAAAACCGAAAGCCTTTTGTGTCTCTGCAACTCCTGGACTTCTCTCATCTGAAGCCATGAACCTTTTCAGTTCATCGGGAGTGAGATACTGCTTATGTGATGTCTTTGGCTTGGGGAAGATGTCTGATTTCTCCAACTGGTAGAAAGGGTTAGCCTTCAACTTGCCGAACTTGACCGCCTTGTTAAACACAGCCACTATGCGCTGTTGAACATTGTGAAGGGAGCCTTCACACAAAGGCTTGGCTTCAACTCGTACATACTTCTGTGGTACATAGTCGTTCTTCAACCAAAGGAAGAATGCCTTGAACCATTCCTTGTCGAACTTCCTCAGAGTGATGTGAGGTCTGCGCTTGTTGGCAAGGAACTCGCTCATTAGGTATTTCAGATACTTTGATTGGTCAACAATAGCCTTGGAGTAGTCTGTGTTGTCGCTCATCCAGTCGATGTAAGTCTGGATCCAGTCCAAGACTTCTGGAGACTCGTCATTGGGGATTTCCTTCACAATCATCAAGTGACCTACCTCTGGGATGGTCTCTGGATGAAGAATACGCTCTGCCCTTATCTGGTGAGCACGTTGCAATGTTTCTTCGTTCCTTGCTTTGGTCTCTGCATCAACCTCCGGCAACAAATACAGGGAAAGAAATTCAAACTTGCGCTTGCCACCATCGTAGATGTCAAGATACAAGCTTATGTTGTCGTTGGCAAGTGCCTTTTGTCTGATAGTTATTGTCATGTCTCTATATATTTTCGTTGTCAATGATTTATGTGAACATACCGTCAATAAGGTTGATGGCTTCCTCCTTCTTCTTATCCACGATTTTAGCATAGATTTCCGTGGTCTGAATGTTGGAATGTCCCATCAGCTTGCTTGTGGTAAAAAGGTCAGCACCGAGCGTGAGCATCATCGTTCCGAACGTGTGCCGTGAGCAATGGAATGAGATATGCTTCTCTATCCCTGCCGCTTCCGCCCATTTGCGGAGAGCCCTGCCTATAACGGTCTGTGTGGTTGGAATGTCAAAGAAAGGAATATCATTACCTCTTTGCTTTGGCAACCACCGCTTTGCCTCTTCTGAGAGAGGTATTATAACTGGCTTCTCCGTCTTTTGCATTTCCATATCTATGTATTCGCCCTTTCCGTCAGCGGTCTTGAAGATGTGCATCGGAGCAAGACGGTACATGTCACTTAATCGCAATCCGGTAAAACAGGCGAAGATGAAAGCCTCCTTGACCTCTGGACGGTAACTGTCCGTAGCCATGAGGGTGCGAAGTTCCTCAATGGTCAGATACTCTTTCTTGCCATCCTTGGGTTGGATGCGCTCACGTGCATCAAGTTCCTTCATAGGGTTGTTGCGGATAATGCCTTGTCGCACAGCGTTGTTGAGTACGGTAGAGAACATTCCGAGGTATCGGCTTGCCGTATTCTCGCTGATAGGTCTTGGCTCGCCATACTTGATATGGGAGTTTGGGAAGTTACGCAAGAACTTCACATAACCACGGCAGAACTCCGCATTGACCTCTTCAAGCGAAATGAAGCCTTTGTTTGTCTCGTCAAGATACTTCTCTATGGTGTGCAGCATTTCCACACGACAATGGAGCGTTGACTTCTTGATGCCGACACCACCTTCACAATACTTCTTTATCCAAGTAGTGAGAAGCATCGAGCCTTGTTTTACTGTCTCCCAGTCCTGTATGCCATGACCTTGCAGGGCTTTGATACGCTCTGCCTTGATGCGTTCTGCAACCGCCATAGTCTGCTTATTCTGTTCCTTGCAGACAGGGTTGATTTCGGGGACGAGGTAGAGTTTGAGGTATTCATACTTCCTCACTCCCTTATAGTAGATGTCAAGATAGATACTCTTGTTGCCATCTGCGAGCGACTTTAACCGAATTTTAATCGGTTCTTTCAGCTTTACTTGTTTCTTTGGTCTTGCCATGATGTATGAAGTGTTATTTTGTTTTTGTATTCTGCTACATTGGAGGGTCTTTCTCCCTCTTGTTGAAAGTTCATGTCAGATATGGTTTCCAATGCTGACATTTGCTTTTCTTTCTCTTCCCTTACTTCGGAAAACTGATGTAAAGATAAGAAAACAAACCGAGAAACGAGAAACAAAACGGAAACAAGAAACAGTCTTTTATGTCTTTTTAAGAGTGAGTTCCGCAAACATCGGAAAATTCAAATTATCGCTTAAAGCATTGATACTTAGTGCATTTGCTTTCATTTGCTTTCTTGTCTTTTCAAACGCATTTCGGAGGACTAAGATATTCTTGACATCCTGCTCCTCATTGTTCATAGCGATGTAAACGCTGATGGCACCCACTACGGCTACTACACCTGCAATGGCATAACAGAGCTTGACCACAATAGGCACGTATTTGGCTATTTCCTCTGTCACTGTTGTCAGGGCAGTGGTTCCTGCAGTGTAGTCACCTGCCGAGTTTTGCGCCATGGCAATGCCACCGCCCACAAGGAGCATCAATGCCAATGTCTTCAAGCGTCCTGAAGAGAGAACGCTCTTGGCGGTCTTCTTCAAATAGTTGGTCGTTTTCTTAAACATTCTTTCTTGTTTTACTTGTTAATGATTTCTCTTCGCAGTTCATTCTCACCTTTATCCCCAGTCTTATTCCACGCTTTTGGCGTCTTTCCTTTCTGGCATACGGCTCGATGGTACTGCTTTCTCACTTTGATATATACTCTTCTGCAGTTGAGTCTTAAATCTGGTAGCCAAAGAATGCAGGGAACAGGATGGATGCTCCTATCATAAACAGACAGGCACCTATCAGAGTCACTATCGATTTGGTCACACCTTCTTCTCCTGTATTCATCTTGATGTATATCTGCAATGCAGAGATTATCACCATCACTGCAGCGACGGCGTATGTCAGATACAGCACATACAGCATCATCGTCACCACATAGTCGTGCATCCCTGTCAGTGCGTCAGCTCCCCAGCTATAGTCCACATTGCCACATTTGGCTGATGCAGACAGGGGGAGCAGCGCAAAGACAATGATTGCAACTACATTCTTTATGATATGGCTAAATTTCATCCTTGACTGGTATTGTTTTGATGTTTGGTTGTCCTGGCTTTGTCTCGCCTTGTTTCAATAGGCTCTCCGTGAAGTCGTCCTGCCATAGTCCGTCTATCCATATGGGAGAAGTGGACTCCATCTGCCCATCCATCTTTTCCTGCAACGACTCGGCTGTGTTCTTCGGCTTCTGTTGGTTGACATCATTTTCTTCGTCTTCATCAACATCATCTTCTCTGCCGGAAGAATCCGTTTCTGGAGAATAACCACTCATTCCGTTGTTCTCTGTTCCCATACCATAGCCCTCATCGTATGATGTGCCGTCTTGGAAACTTGTGTCGTATTGCTTGTCGGCAACGCTAAAGCCACCATCGCTTTCATTGACGGCTACTGCGGCTTCCTCTTCCGTTATGTTGCTGATGTCAAACACTTCCTCGTTGCTCTTGGCTTCTTCCTTCTTACCATACAGGTCTCTGGTTATCATCACCGCATAGTAGATGGCGTATGCAATGGTAAGGCTGATGGCGAATATCAAAAATGGACTCATATAATACTTTGTTTTATTGATGATTTATACTCTATGCAGTGGCAAAAGTGCCAGTTGCGAGTGCAAAGTAAAGAGTAAAATCCGACATAAAAGAATTTTGTAAAGTATGGCCATCAAAGTTTAAGATATATTCAAATTATAATTATATTTCATACTCTCAATCATACTTTAATCAGCTTTTTCTGTTAGTTTTCGCATGTTTGGGAAAAGGGCATAAAAAAAGCCCTCCGAATGGGAGAGCTTGATAAGGTATATCGTAATACCTTTATTTTTCCATGTATTGTTTCAGTTCCTGTGTGATATATGTCCAAACTTCTTGGAAGGTTAGTGGCTCCTTGAATTTGATTTTCTTCAAATAACTATTCCACATAATATTTCGTTTGGCATCTGTCGCAAAAGAATCCTCGAAAAGGCTATATTCCGTAGAGATGGCGGTGCCTCTATTCTCAAACGTGGCTGTGATGGCTTCTTGCAATGTGTTCAAGTCAATATTTCCTGCTTTTAGTATTCTGTACACATCAAAGAAGTCTTTCATGCGGCTGTTCTCTGTCGCATGGTCTATCATTGCCTGATACTTTTCTGCCACCACGGTTTCTAAAGAGTAAGCCAAGATGTCAACTTCTGGTAATGTGTCCAGCAACACCGGATAAGAAAGGTCAACGGGTGCAGGAGTTATGATGTCGCCAAAGCCTACATCCATGGAAATAACTTGGCTTGCCGTGTCAAGTCCTACCTTGACATGTACTCGCACACCATTATATTCTTTTTTGAGAGTGATTTCTTCTACGCTAATGCTGTCCTTTTCAAAGACAACTCCGTCTTCCAGACATTCTATGTCGCATAAATTTCTGAATGTTTCCTTGATATTGTCCAACTCACGGCTAATCTGTTGACCAAGGAAATCTATGTCCAATGTTGGTCTTGCTTTCAAATGCTCATGGGCATACAGTAATGCACCTCCTTTCAATATAAAGCGTTCTTTGTATGGACTTACCGACAGACGGTACAACAGACGCTCCTGAAAGTATCGTGTCAATATCGATTGGTAGAAGACATTCTCTTCTTTCGATATATTAAGCAGTTTCGCTCTTACCGAGCGAGCATAATTCTTCGTTGTCATATTTATTATTTTATAGTTCCATTTGTAGATATGTTCCCAATGTTTTGGCAACTCTCAGTTGTGAGGCATATTTCATCAGTTTGCTGACATTACGATCTCTGCGTTTCAGATATTCCTTTATAATCTCCGTACAGACATCTATGCCGATTTTGTTTCTATACTTTACTGCATCACAGACACATTTCTCCACGTCATATATCCTCACCTTGAAACCCTCAATCTCTGTATTCGTAATTCCAAGGTTAAAGGCGGTATCACTCCAATGGTATAGTGTAATTGGGGGATAATCTGGAAGGGTGATTTTTCGGCCTCTTTTTATTGCAAGACAATATTCTTGTGGTACCTGTGTAGTCAACTGATAATGTGACCAAGCGGAATACAGACACAACACACCACCAGGAACAACCTTTTCCACATCAAGCATTTGACTTGCCAAATGGTCATCGGTTGCATACACACCTCTTTTTATTCTGGTGAGTTCGCCATTCTTGGCGGCTTGCAATACTTTATAGTATGCAGCTCTTCCTGCCATATCTTTTGCAGAGATATAGCCTTCAGATTTTGGATTTGTCATACGCTTTTCCATAATTTGCATCTTTAATTCTGTACAAAGTTACTACATATTTTCAAAAGTGTAGTATGTTTGTACGGAAATCTACGCAAAAATCACGCAAAATATAATTTTCTACGGAGAATATTGACTTTCTCCGTAGAAAATTATCGTTTTATACATCCTCTTTATGCGGAATAATGGATTTTCTGCCGATAAGATAATCATTGACATCCTTGTATTCTGCATATCTTATGGATTCGTTGATTGCCCTGTTTTGATAACAGTCCATGATTGTATAAGCAGCCACCGTTCCTGCTTGGTCATTATCAAGATAACAATGGATAGTAGTGTAACACGCCAATCGTTCCATGCATTTCCCAAGGCTACTGATGGAGTTCAGTACAATATAATCACATGGCTCTTGTATGCAAATCACATTGTCGCCTCGCTTTTCCAAAGTCTTGTACGAAAGAAAGTCCATAAACCCCTCGAAGATGCAGCATCTGTCCTGCACTCCAACTTGCTGTGAATGTATCAAGGATATGTCTTTCTCGCCCAAACAACCTTTATAATATGGGTTACGCAGCTCATAACCATCCCTGTTATTTGGAAAGGCTATACCAAAATACCGCTTGCCCTTAAACGTGTACCAGATCTCCTTACAATAGCGTTTACCTATGTCCGCATCCACATGGCGTGAACGCAGATACGACATAAGCACAGGGTAGGACAATTCTTGGATATGTACCTTGTCCATCTTGTCTGTCTCTACTTGTGTCGGTATGGGAGGTTTTGCCTTTGTGGACTTTGGGTTGTTCATGTCCGCTGCTATATGCTGCAATGCAGCACCCACATCATCCGTATTGTAGAGAAGTTGGGCAAGAGCAATGATGTTGCCACCCTTGCCAAGAGCAAAGTCATACCATTGGTTTCGGCTGAAGTTCACCTTGAACGATGGCTTTGTCTCCGCATGCAATGGCGACAGATAATAAGATGTGGACTTGCTGCATCGTTTGGGCTGATGTCCCAATGCGCTCAGATAGTCCGTGAGTTTGATTTCCTTTGCTTGTTGTATGTTCATCTTTCTTTCTTTTTTTTGTTCATTCGTGCGCTTATTATATATACACCAGAGTGAATGAACGGTTTTGTGAAGTCATTTTGTCGTATGTCCATGTAGTTAAATATGATGCCCCTTCACAAAATCCGTCCGTTCTACTATTATATATACACCGAGGTGAATGAAGTGGTTTTTGAAGTGATTTTCGCTTCATCCTCACTTCTTCACCTCCTGCTCTTCAAGCAGCGGAAACGAAGGATAATCCTTCATTCTGCAATACTCGTTGTTGCCACACTTCGCCACCAGTTTGCTCTTCAATAGGAAGGTCAGCAACTTTGACATCACTGTTCTACCTCTGGCAAAACCAATAGTTGTATATCCTTTCGTCAATGCGTTTATCACATTCTCATAACCTGACACCACTTTCTTGCCAAAAGCCATTCCAAGTGCCTTGTCGTGCTGCTCATCGGTAATGTCGGCTATTGTCATCTTCGGCTGTCTGGCTGTGGTGGAGTCAACCACATAGTCCTTGGCAATCTCTGGAAGTCCCTCCTTGTTTATTTGGAACGCAAAGGGCGCAAAGTCCTTGTCTCGGATGTTGAGCGGTTTCACTTCACTCACATTCGCCATCGAATTGCTCTTGCTTATCACCAGTACCGTCTCAGCCTTGTTGCTGAGTTCCGTTCCTATGTGACCTCTTACATTGTCATCACCCTTGTTCAAGTGTAGGACACAATGTATATGCAGGTCATAGCGGCTTGACCACTGCATCAGTTTGTTGATGATATGGACAGACTCGCTCGGATTGTTGATGTCGAGCATCAAGTCCCTTATGCCGTCAATGATGACCAAGCCAAACCCCTTTTGTGTCTGCAAGGCATATTCTATCAGTCGCAGTCTGAGGTTGGGACTGTACTCTCGCAGTCCGAAGAACACAAGGTTCTCACTGTTCATGTTGTCGGGCAATCCTGCAAGCCGGAGGATGCGCTGCATCACGCTGTGACAGTGGAAACGGCTCTGCTCCGTATCAACGTAGAGTATCTTACGCTTGTCATCGGGTAGTTTTGCCGTATATTGCAGCACCTTTCCGTTAGCAAGCGAGGCAGCAACCAAAGCGGATACGTTGAACGTCTTTCGGCTCTTCGCCTTGCCTGTGGAGGCACTGAAGTTGCCAAGCGTGGCTATGGTCGAGTTGTCCACCCATATTATCTGTGGCGGTGTCTGGTAGGTCTCGTCCGCATGGATAAGCGATGCCTTCAGCAACTTTTCCAACAAATCAGCATTGTCCGCTGCGCCTTCAAAGAGGCTCATGTCGTTCATTTCTTCCATCGTCATCTGCTCTTCAAGGGTTTGTTCATCACATAGCGTATGGCATCCTGCTCATACACCTCTTTTGTTTTCACAGGGTGCTTCTTGATCCATTCCACCAGTTCTTCCTTGCTGAAATAGATGGTCTTGCCGTTTGGCTTGTAATGGGGAATGGCAAAGGTACGTGTCAGTTTGTAAAGCTGACTCTTTGAAGCGTCAAGGAATACGCTTGCCTCGTCAAGGGTGAGCACGTCTTTTCCTGCAAAGAGCCATTTCTCCAAGCACTTGATGCGGTTCAGCACATCCTCCACTGGTCCAAGCAGCTTGAATGCTTCTTCCATTTGTTGAATACGCTCGGCAAGTCTCATTGGTGTCATATCTGCCAGTTCTTGTTCTGTCAACTCGTGTTTATCCACGTCTATCGTTGGCGGTAGGATAGTGCCATCCTTTGGTGGATTGTTTGCCTGATTTGTTGTCTGTCCAATCATTGTCGTAATTTTATTTATCGTTACACATAACGAAGTCGCCCTCCATAACCAGGTTTCTGATTACGGAGGGCAAAGGTAAGGGCATTTCTGCCCAATCGGATGGAAGTGCGCTTGACTGTCAACCGACTATCAAGCCAACTGTCAAGGTTTTCATCTGTCAGATGGTATCCTTGCTGTCATTTTTACCGCAATCTGCTATTTCTTGCACTTTCTTGCGGATAGTCTCATAGATGCTGGCGTTGGTACTTTTGGCATCACTGGTTGCTGAGGACAGCTTGGTTGTTGTAAGTGGCTTGTCTGTTGATGAAGACAGGATGAGTTTATGCTTGGCAATGACCGATTGCCATTGCTTGCAAATCAAGTTCTTGCTGCAGAGCATGTCAAAGAAGAATGCCACACGTCTGTTGCTTCTCGCCTTTAGCTGCTTGCAGACTTGGCACGAGAAGAGTTTTCGCATATCCTCTTCCGACACATCGGTTGAGAACAAATGAACCTCATTGGCATGGCGCGCAATGAGGTTCAACTGAGTAGAATCAAAGTAACATTGAAAGTCCTGTTTCGGTTTGGTGTCTTGTGCTGTTTGTAATATTGACGGTGGTTTACCATGGAGATACTGACCGTTTGGAGGCGGCTCCGTGGTGTTGAACTTGTGATGAAGAGCCTTATAGTCATGATACTCGAAATCCACTTTGGTAAAGAATATAACTACTAAGTCCTCACGTTCTTCAAGAAACTCCTCCATGATGTAGAAGTTCTTCTTGTGCTCGTTCTTTCCTGCCGCATACTGGCAGTCCGTATAGGAATGGCTGTTGAGAAAGTCCTTTTTATAGCGGTGATACAGTTTACCGCATCCTATTACTTCCGTCTGATAGCACTCATGGGCTTCCTTGAAGAACAGCCACAATTTGTTGGTACCACAAATGCCACCTACACCGTTAGCGAAGGTGCATTCATTGCATTGGGGTAAAAAGAGAGAACGAGGAGTCGTCTCGTCCTTGGTTGTTTGATGTATTATTATGTTCCATTTTTATTCTTCGAACGCACTGTCCAATAGGGAAACAGCCTCGTCCTTTTTCTTATTGATGATTTTTGCGTAAATTTGTGTCGTACGCACCTCCGTATGACCGAGAAGTTTGCTTGTAGTGTATAGGTCTGCGCCCATGGTCAGCTCCATCGTGGCGAACGTGTGGCGGGAGACATGGTAGGTCACATGTTTGCTGATACCTGCCGCACGGCTCCATTCCGGGATGCAGTCGTAGTTCTTGCTTGGCAGTGTTGGAAACACCTTGTCCTCGTCACTCGCAGATCCACGCTCAGGCATCCAACGAAGGGCTTGCTTGTTGAGAGGAAGATAGAGAGGCTGCTTGGTCTTGTACTGTAATATCTCAACTCGTGTCTTGTCACCCTCGGTGATGATGTTTTTCCACTTCAAACTCTTCACGTCACTGATACGGAGTCCGCAGAAGCATGAAAACAGGAACGCCGCCTTGATATCCTCACGCTTGCAAGGGGTGTCAATCAGTCTCTTCACCTCGTCAACGGTCAGATACTCTCGCTTGGTACCGCCACCTTTCAGAACATCCATGCGAAGACGCAATACGGGATTGTCGTCCATTATCTCTTCCTCAATAGCCATGTTGAAGGCTGCTTTGAGGCATTTGAGATAGTTCATCACCGTGGACTTGGACGGATGGGTGTGCTTGTAGGTGATATAGTCGTTCAACAAGAACACCATGAAACCATTGCAGTATTCCTTGGTCATCTCTGCGAGTGTCACGTTTGGCGAGTGTTCTCTCACTGCATTCAGCACGCTGTTCACCCAGTTTCGGGCAGATTGTCTTCCTCGCTCCACTTGTGCGTCACGGAATATCTCCAACCAATCCACAAGTCGCATTTTGATTCTTGACTTGTCTTTGAGTCCTGCGATGCCGTTAGTGATGCTCATGATGCGTTGTGCTTTGATGGCATACACCGCTTGCATCGTCTGCTTGTTCTGCTCCTTGGCAGCTGCATCAACCTCTGGAATGAGATAGAGACGCAGATAGTCGTAGGTTCGGCGACCATTGACATTGATGGATAGATAGACCGACTTGTTGCCGTTGGCAAGTTCCTTGAAGCGGATTCTCACAGGCTCCTTGGTCTTGGAATTTCTCTTGCGCTCAGTCTCTGCAACGGTAATCTCTGTCTTCACTTTCTTGGTGGCAAGATACTCCTTGTATTTGTCCACGTTGGCATCGGGGTCTTCTCCATGCGGCTTGTAGCCTCTTCTGCCGACACGCTTCTCAAAGGTTCCGTCCTTCAATGCCTTCATGCGTTCCTTGGCCTTTTTCTCAGCTTCTTTCCAGATTTCCTTGTGTTTCTCCTCGCTGTCATCCTTACGAAGGTAAAGACCAACTGACTCATAGGCACGTTGTCCCTTACCATAATATATATCAAGGAAGAGAGAACGGTCTCCATTGCGCATCTTGCGACTACGGACTATCACAGAACTGGTGTATTCCTCAACTTTCTCCACTTGGTTCAGCTCGTCAGAAGAATCCGTGAAAGTCTCTCCATTGACAACCTCTCGCGTCTTGCGTTCTTTCAGACGCTCTGCGGTTTCCATGACCAAGGCATTATTCTGCTTGTCAGCCTCGGTAATCTCTGGATTGATATAGAGCTTCAGAAACTCGTACTTGCGCTCACCATTATAATATATGTCGAAGTAGAGCGACTTGCTGCCGTTGGCAAGGTTCTTGAAACGAAGAGTGACAGCTTCACGCTTGTTGGGTCTGCCTCTATGTTTTTTGATTGTTCCATCTATGGCTCTGTCCTCACCGTCATCGTCAATAAACTTCCATTGGTGTCCTTCTCTGCCAGAAACGGCTCCGACGAATTCGTTTACCTCACGTTCCTTTCCTTGGGTACTTTTGCCAGTTTTAGCAGTATTGCCATTCTCCTTCTTGCTTACTCGTGCAGTCTTCTTGCTTGTAGTAGTTGTAGAAGCCGGATGTTCCAAAGAAGCCTTCACTATTTCCAACTTTCCCGATAGGATTTCTTGCACTCGCTGGTTCTTGATAACTTCTGCCTTCTGCAAGGTCTCGGCATTGACAGCCTTAGCCTTGTCATCGTCCTCAGGAAGCAGATAAAGCTTCAAGAACTCATACGACCTCTTTCCACTTTTGTAAGTGTCGAGATAAATCGACTTTGTGCCATTCGCCAAATCCTTGTAGCGTATGCGCACAGGTTCATTGTTACTTCTCATGTTACTTTGTTATTTATTCTACTTATTGTCATTTTGCGAGATTTGTTACTCACGGTGCAAAGATACGAAAAATAATCGGATTTGTTACCCAAAACAAGAACCAATTACGAACCATTAACTATGATAAATTATAAAATCAAATGGTAAAGTAACATATAAATAACAAAAAATATATCATGTCAAACACCTGCTATATGCTGTATATATTAGCATTTACGCGCAATTTCTTATCATTTTGAATGTTGCATGATATTTGACGTTGTATTGGCGTTGCTCGTTTCGACTTGTCGGGCAATGCGAGAGCCTTTATAGCGTGGAACGAGTGACAGAACAGGCTCCGCGCTTTTTCGTATGTATTCAAAACATTAATCAGTCAAACAACACAGAGTGGAGCTGCTGTTCTAATGGAAATGGCATGAGATTAGAAAAGTGGTTTATATCAAACTTAGATGATTCTCAAAGAAAAATCATCGTTCAAAGTATAGACGAAGATATCATAGTACAAGGTGCTGCAGGTAGTGGAAAAACTAATCTTGCTATCCATCGTGCACTACAGGCAAAGAACAAAGGAAGTTACGCCATAGTTATTTTTACTGTGGCTTTGAAAAGAATGATAGCTTATGGAATGCAGGCTCTCGGTTTAGACAAAGAGCGCATTGCATACGAATGGGCTTGGACTCATCGTGGCTTTGACCTGACAGGAGATGTATTTTGGGAAAAAGGCAATAGGAATACCCTCTATCTGGTAAATGACTTAAATGTCAGAAAGTTTGAACGTACCGAAAAGGACAAAACGGCTTATGGAATAGATTTTGCAGATTGGGTGGATTACAAATTTTACTCAGCCTTTGGACGCAGGGTTAGTTGGTTTAAAGAAGTTCCATATCTATCAGGGTTTAGTGTGACTAATACTAATAAGTTCGAGTTGATTCCAAGTGGAACAATTTATAAGCAATCAGAAGATAAAATTGATTATCTTATTATAGATGAGGCTCAAGATTTTAACATCTCAGACTATCAAGGAAGGATAATACCTCATAAGGGGAAGAGTCTTTCTTTATTTGGAGATTCTGTACAACAAATGAATTTTAAAGGAAGTTCAATAGATGAGATTGCTAACACTTTAGTCTACAAACGTCTCTCTTTGGATTACAATTATCGTCTACCAAAGACAATTGCTAAAGTTGCTCAGCAAATTCAAGATGTCAAGGTGGACTTGTTGACAAATAACATGAAAGATGGTGGCAATAGCGACTATCCTAATTATCCAAAACCGATTGTCACGAAATACTCATCTAGAGAGAAAGAATTGGAAGGCATATTAAATCGAATAAAAATGGAAGATTTAGATGATGTCGCAATTCTTGTTCCTGACGAGAGTGATGTACGTGAAGTAAATGATTTTCTGAATCAAAGAGGAGTAAATACACAAGTTCATTATCGAACTGGAAATGTAGTTCCGTTTAGAACTGTCAACACATTGGACTTTTCAAACAATGACCTACCATGCATCCTGACATACTATGCAGCAAAAGGGTCTGAATTTGATAATGTCTTTGTGCCTTTTGCTAATGAGGCGAACACTTGTAAAAGAAATGCTTTTTATGTGGCATGCACTCGTTCTTCACGCAATCTGTATATCTCCTACACAGGAAAGCGAACATCCTTTTTGAAAGATGTTTCAAAGGAAAATATAGTTGAAATTGAAAATAATTAGACCTATGTTTTATTATATAAGTACAAACTCATGGAACTTACTGGAATCTTTCGTTTCAGAAAGTATATCACCATTCTCTTTCTACCAAGTCAGAGGATATGGGAATAATTTGAGCCGTTATTTAGATGGAACAAATGAAAGGGCTAATTATCTAATTTTGTCAACAAAGGAAATTAATGGTGATTATGTCTTGAGAGTCAATGATGAAATTCTAGACAAATCAAATATAGCTCCTGTCAAAAATAGTAAGACTCTATTTACATACAATAAGACAATCTACTACAAAAAGGGAGCTGTTGCTTTTCAGTTCTCTTCAAGAGATTTACTGGAATCTCTTGTTGCAGAATCGCAAATATTGTTTGAAGTAAAATGTATTGAAAAGTACAAGTCTGAATTTATCGTAAAGACGAGCAATGCGTTGCCTATATCCACAGGAAAAATAGCAAACGCCATATCTTTTCAACTTCAAGAATATGTTGCACAAGACTGTATTTATGACAGATTAAAGGGAATGATTGTTGCCTTTACTCGTGCAATGGCGTTTGCAAAAAATCCCCAAGAACAAAAACTAATGTGTATATTGCGTGATTTAAAAAATTCATTTGCTGGATTAAATACACAAGTTATGGTTTCTGAAATCGCTGTTTCAAATGAGAGTAAATATATTTCTCTAATCCAAACAGCTAAAGGGATATATAATGGTACTGTTAAGACAAGGACAAACTTGTTTGATATTCTTATGCAACATTTCTCTGAAATTGTCAAATTGGCAAAGGCTCGTGCAGAAGAAATATCTCAGAATAAACAAGCAAATAGTACAGTCAAAAGAGATTTCTTAATAACACAAAAGGATGCGCTAGAAAGCAAACTTTACAGCATGGAATGTCACGATGGTATTTCTGATTGGATAGAAGAACTTAATTCTATAAAAAAGAAAGAACGTGATAATGGTATCAAAATGGGGAAAAAACGTGAATATTTCAAAAAGGGAACTTGGGAATATGAGCGTAAGAAGTATCTCAAACAAGAAATCAAAAAATACGAAGATGAAAATTACGAATTTAAGTCCATAAAGCAGCAGATCGCAGATATAAAACAACAGATAACGAACATAGAATCAGGTTCATCTATGTATGATACGACTTTAGGAGCTTTGTTTGTCCGTGTTAGTGATATTATGAATGATCTTATCGGTAAAGCAAAAGTATCTGGTGAGGCAAACGGAAACATTGATTACTCTCGTTTCTCGCTAAAGAACTTAACTATAAGCATTGATGTACTGAATTCTGATGAAGAAAAAGTATTTCTTGATATCATAATGAATGAAGCTCTTATGTGCAAACAAAGAGGTTTGTCTGACGAAGTTGTATTGAACCTTATTGTTGAATCAGCCAACAAATATAAGTGCTTAGAATGCTCTAACACAGAAAAAGGTAAGCAAATACTTAGCACTCTTCGGGAATTTTGGTCATACAAGCACAACCAATGCTCATCATTTAGCATTCCCGTCAACTTGGTTGTATTGAAATCCTTGATGGCTTTCTTTATCAAACCTTTTGGTTTTGACCAAATTGACCGATATGCCCAAAATAGAGGCATTGATAGTAAAGAGTATGGATATATGCTCCGAGGGGCATTAATCGGTTATACAGCCTTTCCAAAGACTTTTACCGATGCACTTTATACCAACACGGATATATACATTCCTATGGATGAATATTTAACAGCGATACACAAGCAAGTCGAAACGCAACACCCCTGCGATTGACTTGTACACAACAAAAGGGGTTAAAAGAAATATTTATGGGAGTTTTAAAACTGTCTGTTATAGAAGAGCAGAACAAACAACTCAAAAATAGATTAAGAGTTGTTGGACAAAAAGGACATATTGTTCGCATTAGCAACTGTTATTGTCCTTGTGAGTGTTTCATCAGAGAAGGCGAAGTTACAATGTGCGACGATGTTGCCTCTGCTGGAAGTTGGAACATTGATTAAAGAATCACTAATTAAGGGAGAGCCATTGTTTAACACTTTGGCTTTCCTTATTTTATGCATATGGAAGCTATAGTATTTCAAACTCAAAACGAAAATTATTATTTGTATAGTCCTTTGAAAAAGGCAATATTGCCATTATCAAAGAATATGTACGATATAATTTCAAACGACAGAAATGAAGGAGACGAAACCTTTCGTCAGTTAAAGCAATATGGATATCTTGACAAATATACTTCATCATTTGATAGTTATATAACAGGGAATACTATACAAGGAGTATTGGTAAAACTATCACAAATCATATTTGAGACAACAACACTCTGTAATCTTAGATGCGAATATTGTTGCTATAGCGAAGGATATGATACATTTGATAGCCGAAGAGGTATGTTGGGGAATCTGAAATTTGAAACAGCCAAAGGCATAATTGATTATTTGGCAATTCTTTTTCAGAAAGAACCTCTATCAAATGCACCTAAAGAACCTTTTGCCATTAGTTTCTATGGAGGTGAGCCATTGATGAATTTCGCTGTAGTGCGCCAAATTGTAGAATATGCAGAACGTATAGAATTTCGCAACCGTTCATTGTTTTTTACAATGACAACAAATGCAATGCTTCTATCAAAATATGCAGATTTTTTGTCACGTCACAAATTCAAAATGCTAATTAGTCTTGATGGCAACAAGGAAAACGACTCTTATAGAGTAACTCCTAAAGGGAATCCTTCGTTTGACATCGTAATGATGAACTTGAAGTGTGTTGAGAATTTATATTCAGAATGGTTCGCAACATTTCGCTATAATGCGGTTTTCACAAATAAAAGTGATGTAAGGGAAATTGTTGATTGGTTTAAGATGCAATTTAACACAACGCCGAATTTTAGCCCCCTTCATGTTCCTACAGAGGATGCAAAAGATGGAAACAGAATTCTATCTATGCTTAAAACTTTTGAAATTCCAGAGGATATAGAGTTGGTTCCAAGTTTAATCACTCAAAATCCGCTCTTTAATCGAATTTTGGTTTTTACTACAAGGCTGTTGAACAATTCAGTTAACAAAGAGAGTGAGCTACTCGTAGATGAAAGTATAGAGAATAGCACCTTGCCAACTGGTACATGTATTCCATTTTCAAAACGACTTTTCGTAAGCTATAATGGGAAAATACATCCATGTGAAAAAGTCAATAGGGATTCACCGTTAGGATATATTGATAATAGTGGCTGTGTTCATATTGATTGCAATGAGGTAGCAAATGGATTTATGAAAAGAATCACAGAAGTTTCATCTTTATGCAAGAAATGCTACATGCAATTTTGTTGCACTAAATGTTCTTTTTGTTATAGCAATGGTAAATGTGATGAGTTTACTTCAAAAAGTAAATTCGCAAAACTATTGTCAGATGCTGTATCATACATAGAATCCCATCCTGACATAATAGAAGTGGTTGAAGAAAACATTATAATAAAATGAACAGACTGTACATAATTTTTCCACATTGCTATATCAAGGCAACATCAAAAGAATTGCTCATATATGATACAATAAAGTTTAGTAGCATATATATGAGGAATATTGTCGTCCCATATAAAGCCGTCAATACATTAAATCAGTTCGGTTATATAGATGATTGCGATGACAACAAGACTATTTTGCAAAAAATCGCCAACAACGGAGTCGGATATTTCATACAGCCAAACAAGTCAATGCCTTATTTCCCCAAACGAGGATTACAAATAATGACCTCCTTAAATAAAGAAAACAAAGCTTTAGGGCACAACTTGGCATCATATACAAATATGATGTTGAAATCTATCACTTTTTTACTTAATAATACATTGTCTATAAATCTCAATTCATTTGCTTACAAGCAATTAGAGTATCCAAACGTTAATCATACAGAGATTGACATAGACACAATATTACTGCAACTTATTTCTTTTGACCTGGAAAGAATTGTCTTGTCTGGAGAAATTTCATGTGATAAGTTGGAAAGAATTTTAAATCTTGCCCAAACAAGAAACATACTTGTTGTTTTTAGAGTCCATTACTTGGCTTATCCTATTCAACATATACAAGATATGTTACGCAAGTATAGAACAATAATGGTAGAATTGCTTATCGATTCAGCTACCCCCTTAGATATTATAAACCTAAGAGAAGAAAGGTTAATCCTAAAATATATTGTAACAAATAATTCTGATTTAGACAAGCTTACGGGTGCAAAAGAAAATATAGTATTATGCCCTATATTCTTGGATGAAAAGAATATTACCCTACAGCCACAAATGGTTATAACCAAAGACGAGGTTCTTAAAATCAATCAAAATCTAAAAGACTGTTATTTGAAAGATTACATAAATACATCATACTTTGGTCATATAACAATCAATTATGACGGGATGGTCTATTGTGTAAATCAGCAAATTGAGTCTTTACAAAATCGAGACCTTGCTTGTATTATTAATAATTGGGTTGGTTCACAAGACTGCTATTGGTATTTCACACGAAATAAGAAATTGGAATGTAAGGATTGTGCACTTCAGGTTCTATGCCCTTCCATTTCAATTTATGAGCAACTAAAAATATACAAATGTCCTTGTAGGGTTTAGACTTCACTTTATTATACATGAAGCCTTGTTTTAGCAAAAAACGAGGCTTCATGTATTGTTTAGTCCAAATTCTCAGACGTAATATCTATCGTGTTTTTGGTATATAACTTATCCATACAAACAGAATCCTTTATCTTGATTGAGATTTCTTCTTTTCTTTATAGAATATACCCAATCCTAATTTTTGTGTTCCGTCCCAATTCGTAAGTTGGTCGGCGCAGCCATTGGAGCCACCAAGCGAAACGTATGTATCTGCACTACATGACATATGGTCAACAAAAGCGAGAAAGTTGTCAATGGCTTTATCTGTGAATTGAACTTCATTCGTGGCGAAGAGTTTTGTCCAACTGGTGACACATTCTTGCTTGAAGTCTGTAAAACCTTTCCACGACATACCAGATAAGAAACTTTTTGCTGCCGAATCTATACAGGCTTTAGAGTCCAATCCAATATTATGCTTTACAGCAGATGCCATAATGCCATAGTATATGGAAGCCGATTCTTTCTCGTTGAAGTTGACTCTATCTGTTTTTGCAAAGGATGATAAAGCTTCATGTCCCTCATGGATGAACTTGTCAAGCACTCCTATGTATCGATTTTGCCGAGCCATGCTTTCACGTTTGGCTTCGGCTTCTTGCCGAGCCTTTTCTTTTGCTTCTTTCTCCTTACGTGCTTCCACTCGTCTCCATGCGTCTGTCATTTCAGGCTCTTGCCAAATGGCATTCCAACGAGCCTTCAAATCATTGTACATTTCCATAAGTGTAGTATTATAACTTTTGGCACTGGCGAGTTCTTCCTTCGCACAGACAAGTTGAGTAATCACTCGCTCCACAGCCTTCTCGTCAAGTTGAGAGATGCGTTGTTTGACTTTGTTGTTTTCTGTCTTTAGCGCATCATTCTCGGCACGAAGCAACTTGTTCTCCTCTATCTGCTTATTGAGATTCTGCATATAGTAAGTGTATGTCTTGTTGACAGACTTGCGTACATCTTCATTCTGCTTGTCACGTTCTGCATTAATGGCTGCTACAAGAGCCTTGATTGCAGCGTAGATATTAGCCACACGCTCCTCACGCCATGTCTTTTGTCCTATAAGCGTAGGAATCGGAATGGCAAGTTCTTTCTTTACGGCATTCATCGCTTCTTGAACTGGAGCCTTGATGTTGAGTAAAGGAATGGTCAGTTCCTTCTTGTCGATTGTGGCGAGCACTGCATATTTCTCCACTTTGTCAAGAGCGACTTTCGCCTGACGTTCCGCTTCAAGCACCACCTTGTTCTTATGCTTGCGTCCTCGCTTCTCTTCCTCTGAAAGTTCATCATAGGAGAAGCCTCTTGCCAAGCCATACTTATGCCCTACCTTGTTGTAATAGTCAGTATGCAGTTGGGAAAGGTATTGTGATTTGTCCTTTGCTCGCTCTCCCCACACTTTGGCATAAGAGACCCTTTCAACAACCCCCTTTGCCGCTTCCGATTTTGTGTAGTTGTCACGTTCTTCTTTTGGAAGTGCTCTCCATTCCTTGGTAGAGAGAATCTTTTCTGGATTATCCTTGTGAATGTACTTGCTTCCGATGCGCCCACGTTTCCTTACTTGTTCAACAGGCACGGTCTGCACATGGGCATGGATGCTTGTCTCGTCACAATGCACATCAAAGCCGATGACATTCTCTTCTCCCCATTTCTCACATGCAAAGCGGTATGTGTCCAATGCCCAGTCATAAATGCCTTTTTGCAATACAACCTTGCTGTGGTCAGCATTTGGATCTGACGTATTGAGTTTCTTTTCACCAAAGGCAAGCCTGTTAAGCACATCATGGTCACCACTGAAGATGATGCCGACAGTGCAGTTCGGACTGTTCCTTGAAACTTGGTCGGG
Organism: Segatella intestinalis; assembly: GCF_029348455.1. Classification (NCBI taxonomy): domain Bacteria; kingdom Pseudomonadati; phylum Bacteroidota; class Bacteroidia; order Bacteroidales; family Prevotellaceae; genus Segatella; species Segatella intestinalis. The sequence continues at coordinate 96,066 of NZ_JARJVV010000004.1, read as the reverse complement.
ACGCTTGGCATCCATATACGGCTTGAAGCCAAGTTCATCAAGTCTCTGCTGCAAGCGTTCATGCAACGGCACTGACTGGAAACCAAGAGGCACTATCTTTCCACCCTTGACTATCTCAAAGTTGAGTCTCTTGCGTGAGTAGTTATAATGGTTGTTCTTGTCTATGTCTGCGTTTTTTAGTTGGTAACGCTTCTCGTCCCAACCTCTGCGTTCCGCCTCGTTGCCCACTTGGGACGAGAACGATTTCTTGTCTGTGCCTACATGAATGGCGGCACGTGGTATGTTTCTTTCCATAAGAATTTCATTTGAGTTTGTAACATTGTTATAGTATGACTGGTGACAGGTCTCGGGCGGAGCCTGAGCATAATAGAAGGACTTTTTAAGTGAACAGCGTTAGCAAGTGAATCTAAAAGTCCCTATTATGTTTAGGACTTTTGTGAAAGTCCGTCACGCAAGCGTGCTCGCAGATCCCTACCCACTCTGCTATGACTCTTCCACCAACACCAACCCAAGGCTGTCTATTAGATGTTGGAGTGGTGGATGTTGCTTTATCAGCCTTTGTAGCGCCATCTGCGGTGTTTCCGCCATCAGTAGGAAGTCTGCAATGTCAAGACCTTTGGTCTTTTGTTCATCGGTGGCATTGTTTTCCAAGATGTTGCTTATGACAACCCTTTTGCAAACAGATTGCAGCAATGGAATTTTTGATTTCCATTTGTCCGTTGCTCCAAGGTCAGGGAATAGAATGATGTCCCGACCTCCCAATACCTTGACAGCGATTTGGTTGAGACAGCCATGCATACCTCCAGTTGCCAGCCAGATGAAATTGGGGATGAAATGGGATGCGATTATGGCGGTTTTTTCACTCTCGACAATAGCGACCGACATTGTGGGATGCTGTGCCAGCAAATGCTCACCAAAGAAACATTGGCACAAGTTGAAATCTGGAAGATGAAGAAAAGCATGCGCCCATCCAACATAAGAACGTGGCTCTTTCACACGATGTCCGTCTTTGGGATTATATAGCATGACCTTGCCAGTCCTCACCTTATCATCCTTGTCAATTTGCCAATAAATGGTTGAGCCTCCCCACTTATAGGATGTTCCGACATGATACATCTTCATCAGCCTTTCTGTCTCTTGTTCACCAAAGACCTTGGAAAGGTACTGGTATAACGGATTGATTCCGTAATGAGACAAGGAACGCTCCATAATAGCGTTGGCGATATAGGAAATAGGCTTTTCTACGACTTTCGGTTGGATATTCCTTCTTGTCGGATATGGCAATTTGTCTTTAGATAGAAAGTCTGGATGCTCACGGAAATAGTTTTTAGGAGTATAGTGATACCCACAACTATGCTCATGGTCGCATTTGCCTACATTGTCAGGGAAGAACACTTCCCCCTCATCATCTATGTATCTTGTGAAACAACGCTTGCGCTCACAATTCGGGCATGTGTAACGATTGCCCAATCTGTATTTCTCCAAGTGAAATCTATACTCGTTCATCATCGTAACTGAAATGAATTATTGGTGAATTTCAGCTTTCAGTTCTTTCATGTTTTCAGTTACGCACTTGTCAACTGAAAAACTGAAACAAATGAATACTGAAAACAGGTCGGTTTATGTTTCAGTTGCCTGTCCTGTTTCGAACTTTACTTTTTCGTAAAATCCTTTCTTTGACTTTGTGATTAGTCCAGACTTCATAAGCTCCTTTATATAGTTCATCACAGTACGGTCTGTAACATGCAGATTCTCCATTCCTGTTTTTATGGCTGTTTTTGTGTCAAAACAGTCTTCCAACAGATACAGCAACTCCTTGGACATAGAATCACAGGTGTCTTCAGCAACAAAGGCTCGGCAGCGTTGATAGCAATTCTCACAGTATTCATTGAGTCGTAATGCTCCTTCTATGGAATCCACATCTATACTTTGCAGATGGCTCTCGCCACAGGCGTATCTTAGAGCTTGGAGCAATAAGGCAATGCGTGCGACGTGGGTATTGTGCTTCATCACCCTCGTTTCAACATCTTCATCGTCCTCTATGGCATTGATGGCATCCACATTTCTGTTCCACCAACCAAAGAAAAGGGAATGTGCGTCCTTGTCCATATAAAGGATATTTGGACAACATTCATTTGTGTCATTACACCTTGCATAGTCAAGTCCAAAGATTTTCCCGATGATGTCAGCCCATTTTCTTGAAGCCTCGCTCTGGCGCACATGGCTGTCTTCCTCATCCAGCCAGTGTGGAACTTTCTTGGATTTGGGATATACAACCAGAATACGGTCAAGAAAACCTGTATCCATGAATTTGGAAGCCATCAGTTCCTTCATTCGTTTGGTCTGTGTTGTACCGATGATGTTGACACATGGCTCTTCTACACGTTGTGGGCGGTCATTCTTGACACGTGTGTTCTCCAAGTGGCATCCGCTCCATATGGAAAGTAGGCGTTCAAGCATGGGATTTTTCCCATACCTGTCAGTATTGGCAAGCAGTCCGAGAATTTCATCATAGTTGATGGCTATGCCACGCAAGTTGTTGTAATGCTCCAATACCAGAGCCTCCAATGTAAAGTCATCCAATGTGACCCTTTTCAGAATAGGCTTCTTCATTTCCTTGCTTCCGCTTTCCTTTGTTGCACATGCAGCCTCATATAGGTCAAGTTCATAGCAAAACTTGTCAAACAGCTTTCGTTCATACTCCCGAATTGGCTTGTATGCAAGCTGTAATGGTGGAGTTTTGCCCATGCCAGGTCTGCCAACCAATATGATATAAAGGGCGGCATTCGTGTCCCAATCCTGCTTAACGTGAATACGATAGGTATTGCCAAGAGCCGCTGATGCTGCCGACAGCATGGACATGGCGACATAATCCACCTTGAAATTGCCGTGCACCACCATGTCTATGATGATGGACTGCATTTTTTGTGGAAATACCTCAAGAGGGAAGCCTGAGTCCGCTAAAGACTCGGCTTCCATGTTGATTTTGTTACAGAGTTCAAGCGCATCCATGACATTACCAGTTTAAGGGTTTCGGCTTGCGCTTGTTTCCTGCAAGAATGGCTGCGTTCTCCTCCTCTGCCGTGAGAGGTACAGGATTCTTGCGGTTAGTCTCCAGCCACTTGTCAAGTTCATCTTGATAAAGGCAGTAACGCTTGCCCGGCTTGGTGGCAGGAATGCTGCCGTTACCAAGTTTCATGTAGAGAGTTGCCATCGGCATTTTCAGGTATGCCGATGCTTCCTCCACACTCATAGGTATGTGCGTGTTCGCCTTGTGTGGCTTGTTCTGTGATTGCAGACCGATGATCATCTGCTTCATGCCCACCACTTCATCCCGAAGCTGGGCAACGACCATTGGAAGGTCGTTGAAAGTTAATTCCTTTGTCATATACAAGTTGTTCTAAAAAACTGGGACAAAGGAACAGAATGATGCTTCCGTTACTGAGGTTCGTGACAGTCATTTGTCATTCACGAAGGAATAACTCTAACAATGGGGATTATTCGGGATTTACCTCCGTCACATTATGGAAATCATATCTACCATTGTCTGGCTCATCAATAGGAATGACATCATTGGAGCATGGTGCTTTCAGGTTCTTCAATGTGCTGTAGTCCAAACCTTCAAACGGTTTGGGAAACAAAGCCTTGATAAAGGCTATTCGCATTGCCATTGTGTAATCACGTTTACCCAAACGTTCTGCGATATTCCACACGAAGTGCCTTAAAGGGATATTCTCAACCGTCTCCTTGAAACGGTTTATTGCTGTCGGGGTATATTTGGTGTCGTTGCTCCATTCCTTGACAGCCTCAATTACCTTGTACAAATCTTACTCATAAAGAAAACGTGACATTGTACGATGCACATAGTCAAGTACGGCTCTCGTTCGCTTTTCCTTTTCCTCCTGCGCTTCTTTTTCTTGTACCTCTACACACTTGGCATAGTCTTCATGGCTGTATTTTACTGGCTCTGTTTGTGGTAAGGTATGCATTGGCTGTTCTGTTACCGACTCTGCTTCTACCACGTTTTTCTTTGTCTTGCCGTTGCTACCAATAGTCATCAATTCATAGGGACAATTCACCATGGAAATGAATATCGCCCAAAGTAGGATGTTGCTTCCAACAAAGATGATTGACTCGACAAACAGACTTTGGTGAAAGTCATTGCCTACATACATCGCCACGACAAGAGAGATGGCGAGAATTGCTGTACCAACAAAAGCGTAGATGGTACAATCTGAAGTTGTCTTGTTTTCTATCATTATCGTATTCGTTTTATTGTTATTCGTTCAAAAACTTCCACAAAGTTAGACGCAGAAGCATGTAAAAACCGCATTTACGTTCTCTGGCACTCTTACTTTTACGCTTTATTAGCGTTCTAATATGATATCATACTCTGAATAATACTTTAAACTGCTCGTTAGTGCCAGTTGCTGCTTATTACTGGCTACAAAGGTAAGGGCAAAGAAAAGGGAAATTTGCAGTTCCTCTTCAATATCAGCAGAAATTGGAATGAATTTGTCGGATTGGTTCTATTCACGACTACAAATAGAACCAACAAAATGAGAAAAGGACTATTGGAACACTATCATTCCAACAGTCCTTTTCTGCGTGTTATTGTCAAATGGTTACTTCTTCAAGGTGATACAGCCAACCGAAGCACGTTTCTGTGCATCGGAAATCTTGGCATACACCTCTGTTGTTGCCACATTCTTGTGACCGAGATAACGCTGCACAACCGCAATACTTGTTCCTGCGTCCAACTGGAGACAGGCAAAGCTGTGGCGTGAGCAATGATAGGAGATATGCTTGGTAATCCCTGCATCTTTCAGCCAGTTCTTCAATGGTGCCTGCGTCATGGAGTCTTTGAAATCGGGGAACACCTTGCCTCGTTTATCCGGTGAATAGCCTATAAGTTCCAAGGCTTCCTCACTGATTGGGTTATGCACGATGTCTTTTGTCTTCTGCATTCGTGTGGTGACATACATCACACCATCGCTGCCGTATGGCTGTATCTCCTCCCAAGTGAGTTTCTTGATGTCGCTCTTTCTCAATGCCGTAAGACAAGAGAACAGGAAGGCTCGCTTCAAGGCAGGAGCAGAGCATGGTGTGGATGCCAAGCGGATAACCTCGTCTTGTGAAAGATGCTCCTTGTCAGTCGGGATTGTCTCGATACGCTCCAAGAAACCGTTCGGGTTCTCCTTTATCTTGCGGTCACGATAGGCAGTGTGGATTGAAGCACGGAAAGTTGACCAGTAGTTGGCAGCTGAGTTGATATGTAGTTTTCTGTTCTTATGCAGTCCCTGTGGTGCTGTCAGCAGATACTCACGAAACCTGTTGCACAAGTCCACGTTTATCTCACCGAAGGTACACTTGCCTTGCGTGAATGTACGAAAGTGCATATAGACGTGCTGCCACTTGGAGTTCTTCTTGTCCGCCAGTTTCTTGAAGTAGGCAAGGAAATCTCCCTTCATTTTCTCCTTGTCGAAGAAGTCGTAACGCTCGTTGACGATAGCCTCGAAGCGACGGCAGCGTATCGCCTCGGCTCTTGCCGTAAGGTTGAGGTTGTACTTCTGTTCCATCTGGTTCTTCGGTTTGGCATAGATGTAGATGCCAAGTGACTCATGGCGGATGACTTTCATCGTGCTCTCGTCACGATAGCCTGGATAATAGTCAAGATAATAGGACAGCATGTGTCCGTCCTTGATTTTGCGTGTACGCAATGATACGGTCTTGCAAATGTTGCTCATAACTGATATGTATTATTGATGATTATTCGTGGTGAAGTGTATCTTCACGGCTACAAAATAACTGAATGATACTTCCGTGACTCCAATTATTTGTAGTCATTGATGGATAATGCTGAAATCATTTGAAATCACAGTCCTTTTGCTGCTCTTTCCGCCATTGCTCGCTCCACATCCGTCTTCAAAAGCAGGTTCTTTACACCCACTTTTACCTTGCTGATATGATGCACTCTTACAATATGGCAGATGTTGGCACTTGTCAGACCATACAATTGCTGCACTTGTTCAGTGGTATAATAGTTGTCATCGCTCATGAGGTCAGTCCTGCGCAATTCTTCAAGATGTTCCTTGGAATAATAGGTACGACCATACTCACGTTTGGTCGGTATCTTATGACGATAGGCGTATGCCCGAAGTGCTGACTTGCTCATGCTAAAGGCTTCCTCTACATCATCAGCGGTCACCCAGTCCGTGATGCTGTTGATGTCAACGGCAGTACCGAAGAACTCATCAATATGCCGTTTGCTGTAATAGTTCTTGCCAGCGATACGGCACATCGGTATCTGGTTGCGCTTGGCAGAGGTGTAGAGCCAAGACTTCTTGACCTTATAAAGGGACATCACTTCCTCACCAGAATAATAGTCAAGCACCTCATTCTCCTCTTTCCCTTTTGTTTGATTCTGTTTTTGTGTTGGCTTTTCTGTTTTTGCCTTCTTACGGGGTTTGCTCTTGCTGGCAGGAATCACACGCTTGTAGGGATTACCCTCAAACATCTTCTCTATATCAGTCTTTCTGACGAATGCCATTCGGCTGCTCAATCTTGATGCCTTCAACTTGCCGTTAGCCACAAGTTTGTAGATATACTGTCGGGTGCATCCCATCAGAATGGCAGCTTTGGAGAAGGTAAGATACTCCTGATGTTGCAGATCCATGATTGGCTCAATACCGTTAATCAAGTCCTGCTGTCTTTTCTTCCTTAGACGTTTTGCCTCTGCCTGACATTCCTCGGAACAGTATTTCTGCATACCGCTTCTTGGCACGAATTTCTTGCCACAAAATTCACATTTTCTTGTCGGTCTCATACTCTTTGATATTGCTATGTTCTACATACTTTGAGTATTCCACCTATGGAATAAACGGAAGTGAACCATTGACAACCTTTGTCAACCCTGTGCACGATATAACGCTTTTTTCCTATCAGCTTCAAATCTGTCCTTCATCGTAACCACTCGTAAACCCTTGTCAACTACGTTCACGATATGACAAAATAAAAGCTCCGCAAATTCTCCACGGTAGAAATACGCTGCAAAAATATGTGGAAAATCGGGAACTGCCAAAAAGCACTCAGAAAGTGTTAAAAATCAAAGAGTATTGAAAATCAATGCTTTATGGTTGGTTAGTCATAGTAAGTTATGGTTAGTTATAAGGCTCTAAATACAACCGGAGAACACCTCTGAACCAATGCTTGTAACACTCTCTGGCATTACCACCTCGGTCAGATTATTACAACCGTAAAATGCGCCAGATTCTATTGTTTCAAGACCGTTGGGCAGATTAAGTTCGGTAATTCCCTCACATCTGCACAAAGCCGAACTGCCTATCGACTTCAGCTGAGGTCCAAACGATACCTTGCGCAACTTTTGGCAAGAATAAAACGCACCATTCGGTACATCAGTAATAAGCGGTAGCGATATCTCACCATTCCACATTTTGCACTCATAAAACGCCTTGTCACCAAGGGTGGTGAGTGAGTTAGGGAGGTTCATGCTCTCTATCGCCTTACAACCATAGAACGCGTTGTTGCCAATGGTGGTGAGGCCCTCTGGCAAACGGAGTGCCTTCAGGTTGTAGCAGCCATTAAAAGCATACTCTTCTATCATCTTGAGGTCGCTCGGAAGGTTATTTACTGCTTCCAGCTTGATACACTTCTCAAACGTATATTTGTCAATCTTTTCAAGCGAGGTGCCAGGAGCAAAGTTTACTTCTTTCACATAAGCTTCGCGGAACGCGCTGGAACCCATCTCCTTAAGCGATTTAGGCAGGTTATAGATTTGCGTATTGCTGTTCAAAAATGCACTATGCTCAATACTGGTGATGCCCTCAGAAAGGGTGAGCGACTTAAAACCAGAAACTCGGAAGATAGAATTGGGCAACATGTCCCAGAGGTGAGGTACAGTGTAGTCGCAGTCGAGGCTTCTACAATTATAAAAGACGCTATGACCTATGCTCTTAAGGTTGGGGGTCTTCATCTCGCCCTCATATTTCCATGCTTCACATCCGCTGAAGGCACTATTGCCAATGGTTTCAATAGACAACGGCATATTCATGGTTGTAAGATAGGCACAATTGTCAAAAGCACTAACACCAATAGAGGTGACATTGTCTGACATCTGCACCGTCTGCAGTCGCCTACAATTATAAAAAGCTTCCCTTGGTATCTCTGTGAGGCTGTTTGGCAGCACTACGTTTACCAGTTTGCTATTTTTAAAACACCTTTCTCCTAACGAGTTGAACCCTTCAGGAAGGGTTAATGTTTCAAGGCCCGCATACTCAAAAGCGGCATCACCTATCTTCTTCATTGTCGAAGGCCAAACGATGGTTTTCAATGCCGAACAGCTTGAAAACCACAGAGATGGAATTTCGGCACACCCCTCTAAAAAGGTTACCTTTTCTAATGCGGTGCAATTGATAAAACCATCCCACAAAAGCGTCTTAGGCAATGTTGCTTCTTTTATCGTTTTGCAGTTTTTCAGATAAATGTTTGCAATCGTATTGGCACCTAAATACTCAATGCTTTCAATAGGCGAATTGCGTTCATAAGAAATAAACGTTTTTGTGAGTCCTGAGTGAAAAATCACCTTTTTCGTTTTTTCCTTAAGGATAATGCTCACCTCCCTTATTGCATACGACTTTTTATCGTTTTCATAAACAAGTCTGGTTGGAAACTCAAGTACTTCAGGAAAATCGTCATTAGCTGAAGTAGCGCAACCCACTTCCCAATAATAAGTCTTGGCGCTCGCATCGTAGCGAAGATATTTAGTGGTTAAATATTTGTCGGGCACTACTGTAGCATGAACACTTAATGCCACAAACAAAAGAACACAAAGAATGGCTAATGCCTTCACTGGTTTGCACCCAGGCAAAGGGTGTAAACGGGAAATGTTGATAGATGGTTGTTTCATAATAGAGTTTAACTAATTGGTTTATAATTTCGTTAAATAACGTTATTCTAATTCGTCGAACTCACGTTATTTTAGTAACACAGGCATGCTTATCGTCAAGACAAGCAGCACCATGAGCCATCTGCAAACCTTGCAGAAAGGAGGAGTAGACTTCTGTTTCGTCACAGGCCGAAGTGACGGGATTCGTGCCTGCACAGCACCGCTATGCGACCGAAGGACTGATGTAAAATTCTTCATATTGTTTCGGTTTTTATTGGTTTATATTGTGATGGAAAATCTCTGTCAGTATCAGGCTGAAACACACAGGTGTCTTCGGTTGCAAATTTACTAAAAAATCACTAAACGTATATAACACTAAAAAGGCTTTGAATAGCACAAAAGAGGCTTTCTGTATAGTACAAAACGTGCATAGGGTGTCGCATTCCCCATGAATGAGGCAATGCGACACCCTATGTGTTGATGTAAACTGAATTTCAGAAAATGATGAACGGCTTACTTGTTGAAAGCATAGTAGAAGCCATCGTTCATTGCCATGCGGAGCTGGTACAAGCCATTCTCGTCGGCAGTGACATTCATCTTTGCGCCACTTGGCAGACAGGCCTGGATGCTGCCGTCCTCATTGAAGCTGAACAGCTCGTGGATGTCGCCGTCCTTGCTGTAAGACCAGCTCTTGTTCTTCTTGTTGAATACGAAGTAAGACTTCTCGCCGTCGGGGTCGGTTATCTCGTAACCATTCTTCAAAGTCTTGACAGCATACATGCGACCGTCCTTGCCCATCACGTCCTTGGTGGTTCCCACCTGTCCGATCACCTTCTCGCCTGTCCAGAACTCGATGGAGTTGAGCACGAAGAGGTCGGCTACAGAGCATACAGCATAGGCTGGAGAGATGAGGATAAAGATAAGCTCATTGACAAACTTGTTGTCTGTAGCTCGCTTGTTCCAGCTGAGAACTGAGTTGGTAAGGCCGAAAGAGCCGATGCATGAACTGAGAGTCAAGGCACCCACTGTGACTGCGATGACTGATTTGGTGAATGTTTTCTTCATCTTGTTAAAAAATTAATGTATGTTGATAATTGATTATAGTGTTTCCGGTTCTTGAAAAACCCTAAAACTTGAAATGCCGTTTCAGCCAGCGGCTCATCATCTCGTAGGCACTCTCTTCCTCCTGATGCTGAGGCTCGGCAAAGGTGAGATGCTCGCCAGAGGCATCACCATGCTGGTCGGGGAAGATAATCATCAGATTGGTGCCGGAGAAGAAACGGGTCAACTCTTCGGGCAGACGCTCAAGGGCAGCCTTGTGAGAGACGGTTCCCTTGCGGGCTGTTACCACCACAAACATGTGGTCGGGAGCTATCTGCGAGGCTATCTGGGGCATCTCGTTCCAATGGGTCATGAGCGTATAGTCGGAACGGACCTCGGGATAGCGGTTCTTGATAAACTCGTTGATGAGCGAAAGAGCCTCCATACGGCCATGGAATTGTATGCGGCAGTCGAGGTTGCGTGCCATGCGCGACAGACGTTCTACCCAGCGGTAGAAGCCTGGCTCAAACTCTGCTCTCGAAGGAACAGCCACCTGTATGCGGCGTATGGTGTTGAGCGGCTGGCGGATGCGTGCCATGATGATCTGGCGGCTGAGTCCATTGAACAGACTCTGATGGAACTCGCCCCAGAACTTAGGTGAGCGCTCCGGATGCATGTGCATGCCGATGATGATCTCGGAACACTGAAACTCGTTGAAGGCGTGCTTGATGCCATTGGCGATGTTGGCAGCTATTCTGACCTGGGTCTGCGTGAGCACATCGGTGGCTGCTGCTATCTGGCTGCAATGTTCGAGCAGTCGCTTGCCTTGCTCCTGGTTGTAGCGCATGTCTTTGTCCTCATACACCACATTGAGACAAACCAAACCGCGGTTCAGCTTCTGGTTTCTCACCAAGAAGGCGAGGCTCATCAGGTTGTCGGCATATTCGGGATAGCGCACGGGGATGAGTATCTTCTCGTCGTTGGCGCTCTTCTCGTCTTCAGCCTCCGGCAGCTCCTTGTCTCTTAGTACTATCATGCGCGAAGACCAGTCGGTAAGCAGCGAGGAGATGATACAGGTGCACAGTATCATGATCACCACACCGTTGAGCATGTCGTCGTCGACAAGATAGGTGTTTTTGCCTATAAGAATGTTCATTCCCACCATCACCATGGCGATACTGCCGGCAGCATGGGCTGAGGTAAGACCGAACATCATGTGACCCGAAGACAGGGGCAGGCGGAAGCCAAAGCAGGCAGCATAGGCGGCAATGGCCTTGCCCAGGGTGCCAAAGAACACGATGCACAGCACCACCCAGAGAATATGACCGCCCTGGAAGAGCAGTCCCACATTGATCAGCATGCCCACTCCTATCAGGAAGTAGGGAATGAAGAGGGCGTTGCCGATAAACTCGAGCCGGTTCATCAGTGGCGACACATGAGGTATATACCTATTTAATATAAGGCCCGCAAAAAAGGCACCAAAGACTCCCTCGATGCCTACCATCTGCGAGAGGGCGGCACTCATGAAGAGCATGGCCATGACAAAGATAAACTGCATCACGGCATCGCTGTATCGGCGAAGAAACCATCGGGTGAGACGGGGTATGAGGAATATCATCACACTGCAATAGGCGGCAAACTTGGCTGCAAAGAGTACCCAGAAGAGTACGCCGTCGTGTTCGGTGAACGAAGCCACCAGACCCGCCAGCATCACTAAGGCGATGAGCAGGGAGATCATGCTCGACCCCACACTCAGCGTGACGCTCGGCTTCTGTTGCAGTCCGTAACGCGACACGATGGGGTAGGCGATGAGCGTATTCGAGGCCATGATACAGCTCAGCAGGAATGAGGCTTTGGTGGAATAGTCCAAGAGTGTGACGCTCATCCAATAGGTGAGTCCGAAAGGAATAAAGCACGTCAGCAGACCATAAGTGAGCAGTCTCGACTTCGTCTTCTTCATACCCTCCATGTCCATCTCGAGGGCAGCCAGAAACATGATGTAGTACAGACCAACCTTGCCAAACAACTCAAAGGAAGAGTCGCGCTCCAGGATGTTGAGCCCGTATTTGCCTATGAGCACTCCTGCCAATACCATACCGATGATGTGTGGAATGCGGAGCTTACCCATGATGATAGGCGCAAAGAGGATGATGATCATCACGACGAAGAAGATCAGCGTAGGGTCGGTTATCGGGAAATATTGTGCAATGTTCAGCATAGGCATTCTGTTTTTCGGGAGAGTTCTCAAGCATCAGCTGCATCACTCTTCCTATAATATGGGTGCAAAAATAATAATAAATCTTGAAAAAGCAAAGTCTTTTGCCTCCTTATCAATTATATGTGCAAAGATTTTTGTAAATTTGCACCCGGAAAGTAAACTTAAGATAGAAAGATAAGCCCTCTGCCTGCTGATGTTTCATCGTAAATATGAGTAGCGGCGATGGATGAATGAATGATATTTTATGCAAAATAATGCAGAAATGTTAGCAAAAGTAATAAAAATGCAACAAAAAGCAATAATTTATGGGAATTTTTGCTTGATATTATAGAAAAAGTCTTACCTTTGCAGCGGATTTGAGAGGATAAGCGTTAGAAGACAACCAAAGATGAGAAATCATCATGCTGGAAAGGAGCATTCTTTTCTTTTCCAAAAGATTCACTTTAAACAACTTTTAAAAAGATTCGATTATGAAAGTAGCAATTGTTGGTGCAAGCGGTGCAGTAGGTCAGGAATTCCTGCGTATCCTTGCTGAGAGAAATTTCCCAATGGATGATTTGGTGTTGTTTGGTTCTGAGCGTTCGGCTGGACGAAAATACAACTATAAGGGAAAGGACTATGAGGTGAAACTCTTGCAGCATAACGATGATTTTAAAGATGTCGATATCGCATTCACATCTGCTGGCGGTGGAACTTCTGAGGAGTTTGCCGATACTATCACCAAGTATGGTGCTGTGATGATTGACAACTCAAGCGCTTTCCGTATGTGCGACGATGTGCCATTGGTAGTACCAGAGGTAAACGCCGAGGATGCGCTCAACCGTCCACGCAACATCATCGCCAATCCTAACTGCACCACCATCATGATGGTAGTGGTATTGAAGCCTATCGACGACCTGAGCCATATCAAGAAGATTCATATTTCTTCTTACCAGAGTGCTTCGGGTGCTGGTGCTGCAGCCATGGCTGAGCTTGAGCAGCAGTATAAGGACATCATCGAGACTGGCAAGACAGACCATATCAACAAGTTCCCACATCAGTTGGCATACAATGTCATTCCCCAGATAGACAAGATGACTCCTAACGACTATACCAAGGAGGAGATGAAGATGTACAACGAGACTCGTAAAATCATGCACTCTGATGTTCGCACCAGTGCCACTTGTGTACGTGTTTCCTCACTTCGTTCTCACTCAGAGAGCGTATGGTTCGAGACTGAGAAGCCATTGGCTGTAGAGGACATCCGTAAGGCTTTGGAGGCTGCTCCTGGCGTAACCGTAAAGGACGATGCACAGAACTACGTTTACCCTATGCCTTTGGAGAGTGCTGGTAAGGACGATGTCTATGTAGGCCGTATCCGTAAGGATCTCGCCGATGACAACAGCAATACATTGTGGCTCACAGGCGACCAGATTCGCAAGGGCGCAGCGCTCAATGCCGTTCAGATCGCTGAGTATTTGATCAAAGTAGGAAATATAAAATAATTATCCTAAAATTTTTGATATATGAATTGTAAAATAAAAGTTTTGGGGTTGGCCCTTTGTTTGATGTTGGGACATCTTGCAACTTATGGGCAAGTTTTTAAATCTGGTTTTGAAATACAGAAAAATTCAGATGGACAATTATGTATAACAAAAACTGTATACGAGACAACTCCGTCTTATAATAATAGTAAGCTACGTTTGGTTAGACGTTTTTGGACGGATGGGCAATATAATCTTGTTCACGATGTTGTCTATGATATAGATTTTGTGGGAAATGCTTATGATGCAAATAAAACTTTATTTACAATTCGTATGTTGAAAGATACGAGATTTATCAAGGATAATAAGTACGATATAGGTATAGCTGATTGGTTTTATCTTATAGCTCAAGGAATGTTGGGCGGTAAAGACTATCCTAATGCAACAATTAAGCATGCGCTCTTTTTGGATAAAGATTTTATAAAAAAAACAAAAATAGAATGTTATTCTATAGAAGGTGTTTATGCAAAATTATGTTTTGAGAATATTTATGCCGATCAATCTTTTGTGGTCGTTAAAACTGATGAGTTAATGAAATTTGCGAAAATACTAAATGAAGCAAATTTGTTTAACAAGGCCATTTTTCAAAAAGAACTTAAAGATAAACTAAAAAAATAATCTTTAAGGAATTTGTAATTGAATACATGAAAGAAAGATTCAAACTCTTGCTTCGGGATATGAACCGGGGCATTTATGAGAAAAAAACAGAAATATCGCTCTCGCTCCTTGCCGCTCTGGCAGGCGAGAGCGTTATTCTTTTAGGTCCACCGGGTGTGGCCAAGAGTATGGTGGCGCGACAGCTGAAGTGTGCCTTCCGTGGAGCACGCAATTTCGAGTATCTCATGTCGCGCTTCTCTACGCCCGATGAGATCTTCGGTCCTGTGAGCATACAGAAACTGAAGACCTCCGATACCTATGAGCGTGCTGTGGAAGGCTATCTTCCTACAGCCGATGTCGTGTTCCTCGATGAGATATGGAAGGCGGGTCCTGCCATACAGAACACCCTGCTCACGGTCATCAACGAGAAACTGTTCCGCAACGGCATACGCGAAATAGAGTTGCCGCTGAAACTCCTCGTGGCTGCCAGCAATGAGTTGCCAGCCAAGGGCGAGGGACTGGAGGCGCTGTGGGACCGCTTCGTCATCCGCATAGAGAGCCGTCCCATCCGGCAGGAGAAGAACTTCCGAGAGATGCTGTTGGAGGTGAAGAGTGATGAACGAAGCGTGAAGAAACAAGGTTCGGCGGCCGAAGGGAAAGCCAATTCAAATGCGATTACTTCCGAGGAGTATGCGGAATGGTCGAAGGCCATCGATCGTATAGGAGTGAAGGAGGAGGTACTCGATGCCATTTCTGCTATCCGCAAATCCCTGAGAGCCGTGAATGTGGATGAGGCTGCTGAGCGCCGTCATGTGTATGTGAGCGACCGTCGTTGGAAGAACATCATGCGCCTGCTTCGTACCTCTGCCTTTATGCAGGATCGGGCGGAAGTGGCGGTATGCGATCTTCTTCCCATCTACCATTGCCTGTGGCAGGAGCCGGAGGAGAGGGATGCCATCCGTGCGCTCGTCATCAAAGCACTCTTTGCTCCTCATGCCGACAAGTTGGTAGAGATGAAGAATGCCCTTGCCGAGGACATCAAATATCATCGCATCCGCCGCAGTCCTGATGAGGGCAGGGATTACGAGGGCGAGATAGAGAGTCTCTCAGATGCCCTGACTTCCCTGGAACGCCAGTTAGGCGACAACCTCTTCGTTTCTTCCGACGACAAGACCGAACTCTCTGCCTATCTTCGCGATTTCTACAGAGAGCTGGCCTTTACCCGTCAGGACACGATGAAACTGTATGCGGAGTAGCGCATCCGCGTGATACTTATTTCTCCACCAGTACGTCCTTTTCTTCATAACTGTCGAAGCCGATGCTCATGTCGGCACCGTGCTCCCGGAAGATGGAGATAAGGTGTTGCTGCATGTCGGGGTCAATGGCTATCTCGCCATTCTTCGCCTTATAAAACCTGCGCCTGGCATAAGGCGTACGGGAATAGAAATAATGGGTTCTTCCCGCCGGGATGGTACTGTAGATGCGCTGGAATCCCCTTGCCCATACTTGCTTTTCTGACACAAGATGATAGGGGCACTTCTCGCCCTCACACTGCAGGTGCTTCACATTGAGCACCTCAAAGGTATCGGCACAGGTAAGTGCCTTGACATACTGCGCATAACGGGCGCAAGTGTTGCTGCGTGTGCAGGATGCCATGGGGCAAACTACACTCAATGAAATTTTCTTCATATTTTCTTTTTTTTAAAAGTTACTGAAGTTTTGCAAGTTCTGAAGTTATAGAAGTTAAAGAAGTTATCACTCCCTTCGGTCGTTAGAAGTTATAGCCAACAGCCTTTTTGGTTGAAGATCTGTCTGTAAAGCATATGGCTTTAACTTCTCTAACTTCCTTAACTCCTTTAACTTCCTGATATGCGAAAGTTGAGTAATTCATAGAATGGTAAGGCTTATACAGGGATGCTGGAACTCGGTGATAGGATGCTGGAACTCGGAGATAGCTTTTTATCTTACCAGAGCACATTTGTGCCCTTAGTCAGGGCACAAAAGTGCTTTAGGCAGACAAAATATTAAGTCTAAGTTCCAGTGATCAGGAAAGCTGTCATACCAATTTCTCAGATAGCAGGAATACCAGAATTTTGAAATCCGATACGATGTTTTGCCTTCATCCTTCATGTATTCGCCCGGAATGCCGATAAACACAGGGGGTGAGGGAGAAGGGTGAATTCGAGTAATTTGCCTCGTAACATCCTGTTCTATAGTTGCTTATGTGTAAGCAATGAAGGATGAAGGGTTTTTACCACATCGCAGTACTATTTTTTTTAGACAATGCAAAGATACAAAGCGGAAGCCCTCTTTTGCAAGTTTTCCCTGCCATATAGAAACACATCAGGGAAAAACAGGGAAAAAATAATGGGCAGCAGGGAAAACAGCAGGGAAAAATAAAAATTCCTGATACATTCATTGGTATTCTCATTCTTTTTCTTTAACTTTGCGTCACTTTCATTTTCATTCAAATTCTGCAAGTAAATACCTGCACAAAACAGGTAACGGCAGACGACTCATATAACAATGACAGAAAAAGAAGAACAACAATCTCAGTTCAGCTATGAAGTTTTCGACCGACAACTGAACACCTTTTATATGATGTGTCAGGTTTTCATTCAAGGCTGGGAAGACTACAGCACCCAGGAGATGAACTGTGACATACGCTCTCTGTGCACCAAGGCTTCAAGGCTCTGCTATATGGCAGACCAGGATCTCGCCTTGCAGCACAACGACCTGACACACCAGCGCAAGTTCATCAATCAGTCCCATCTCGGTACTATCAGCCAGATAGTCATCAATGAGATGAGCCCTTTCTTAAAAAAAGTAATAGACAGATATAAGACCACCAAAAATCTGGAAGGTCATAAGAGCGGCATGTTTTCAGCTCAGATGAGCATGCTGTTCCCAAAACTGCACGAACTGCTCATAGAGGATGGCATGGCGGAAGACTCCATTGCCAATTTAGGAGCCGACATCAATATTGTGGAAAGAGCTTTCCTCAAGAAGATCAAGTGTGCTAAATATCCTGGAGTGAGATCCGAAGAAAGATTCTGGACCATCTTCCAGCTATATGGCTACTCATGCTATCTGGTGTATCATTTCCGACAGGTAAACGATGTCTGCGGAAGATATAATACAGACGAGGAGGCTGGGCGACTCACCGAAATGGCAGTACAGAAATATTCTACAGACCCGGGAGGCAAGAAAGACATCGACCTGTATTTCTCTACTCTGGAATACAATAACGACCATAAGACGCTCAACATTGATCAGATGCGCAGCGAACAGCGAAAACTGCAAAACGAAGTTCCGGAAAGTCTGCTCCTGCCGTTCCTGCACCATGTAAACGATGCCTACGAGATGGGAAAGGAAGTAAACCAGCAGACATTTACTGCAGAAGAATACATCAGTCTGCTCTCTGCTACTGCAAAATGGCAACTTCTGGAACAGCAGATTTTCGAATGTCAGCATCCGAATGAAATAAAGCCGCAGTACGACAATGAGGTTTTCGTAACGGTACACAACGGCAGACCGGTGAAAATGGACGAATTGCGCAAAACGATTTCCCTGATGGTGAAGCTGGTAAACAAGAAGAACCAGTGGTTTTGCGTATGGAGTGTGCTGAGGCATCACAATCTTTTGGCCAACTATTCGCATGAGGCTTTTGCCCGCCAGATGATGAGCAGCTACTGGTTTGGCGACATCGAAGGCTACAAGCGTTTCTCAGGCGACACCTTGCGAGAATACAAACGTTACTTCTCCGACTACGACTACATGCAATGGGACAATGATGCTTTCCTGGAGCAGAAGCAGCTGTTCGGTATGACCAAATGGTCGAACTCGCTATGCCAGAAGTTTCAGTCGCTATGTCAGAAGATGGAGCAAGCCATCGTCGGCTGGAGCTACCTCTGATCTCTTATTGACAGACTTTCGCATGTACGGAAGTTGAGTGAAAATATAAAAACATTATCATATAATGAACAACGAACATCAAACGTATCCTGCGGACAATGAGCAGAACGACATCATCATTTATCGCTCTAAAGACGGTAAGGTAAATGTCGCTCTGATGACCCGTGAAGGCAAGGTTTGGCTTAACCAAATGCAAATCGCCAAACTTTTTGGGACCTCTAAGCAAAGTATTAGTCATAATATAGCTGGAGTCCTGAAAGACAATGAGTTAGATAAAGATGCAGTTGTCAAATATTATTTGACAACTGCATCGGATGGACGCAACTATAAGGTGCTTTATTATTCTTTGGAGATGATTCTCGCTATAGGCTATCGTGTTCGTGGTGTTCGTGGCGTTCAGTTCCGTCAATGGGCAACGCAGCATCTCTCAGAGTATCTTGTAAAAGGATTTACAATGGATGACGAGCGGTTGAAAAATCCTGACGGCCGCCCAGACTATTTCGATGAGTTGCTGCAACGTATCCGCGATATCAGAGCTTCGGAAAAGCGATTTTATCAAAAGTTGCGTGACTTGTTTAAGTTGAGCAGTGACTATGAGGCAAGAGAAAAAGCTACCCAGATGTTCTTTGCCGAGGCACAGAACAAGTTGCTTTATGCGGTAACTGGCAATACTGCGGCAGAGATTGTGATGCGACGTGCTGACGAGACTTTGCCCAATATGGGACTTATGACATGGAAGGGAAGTGTTGTAAGAAAAGGTGATGTCATTATTGCCAAGAATTACTTGGTGAAAGATGAGATAGACAAACTCAATCGTCTTGTTATGCTCTTCTTGGAGTCTGCAGAACTTCGTGTGAAAGAGCGCAAAGACCTTACTTTAGATTATTGGAGAAGCAATGTGGATGCTTTGCTTACTTTCCAGGGACAAGCTGTATTAAAAGGCAATGGTCAAGTGTCCAATGGTGAAATGGAGGCGTACGCCAAGGAAGTTTATTGCCGTTTTGATGAAAGGCGTAAAAAAATGGATGCCCAGAATGCTGATGAGGAGGACTTGCGCTTCTTGGAGAATCTGGAGAATGAAATAAAAAATAAGAAATAGGAGTCTATGGATTTATCTCGCCATCTCATTCTTTTGAATGGTCAGCTGAAGACAATGCAAATCGACATAATCAAGAAAAAAATGTCGAATGGCTATCTTGTGCGCTTTAAGAATAATCCTAAAAGTTATAATTATAGTTGTAATAATGTGGTATGGCTTAGTAATCCAAGGTGGATAGACCCTTTGTTTGCCAAGGTTTTTGTGTCGGGTAAGGAGGAAAAAGAAGTAAGGGAAATATGGGAGTTTATGTCTGGCAGTCTTATTTATTGGCGGATTGTTTTCAAGAATGGATATGTTATAGAAGGCTGTCAAGAAAAAATATCTATTGTAACATCATGTTTGACGGAGGAAAAAGCCATAGATGTTTTTACTTACCTAAAAAATGTTGCAGCCATCAATCCGCTTGGCAAGGAAGAGGAGAAAAATGGAATCTTGTCGCAGATATACGAAAGTATAAATTTTGTGGATTCCGGTAGTGCTGCTTCTTGCTATCTCAATCCCGAAACGCATCCTTTGCTTCAACTTAACCATGGTGATCTGATTTATCCCTTTGGTTGTAATGTCAGTCAAAAGAAAGCAGTGAAGAATGCTTTTGAATCTCAGATGAGTGTTGTTCAAGGTCCTCCAGGAACGGGAAAAACACAAACCATCTTGAATATTATTGCAAATATTGTGTGCCAAGGCAAAACGGTACTGGTGGTTTCTAATAATAATTCTGCAACTGCAAATATACAAGAAAAGTTGGAAAAATATGGCCTTTCCTTTATCGTTGCACCGCTTGGAAGCAAGGCAAACAAAGAAGCTTTCATAGAGCATCAATCTGTAGTGCCTGATGAATGTGCAACTTGGAGTATCGGCATGACGGACAAAATGCACATGCGGAAACAACTACATGCAGTCTTGGACCAACTTGACAGAGTGTATGTCTTGCAGAATGAAAAGGCTAAATTATTGCAAGAGCAACAGGCTGTCATTCTGGAATGGAAACACTTTTGTATGATTACAGGAGTGGTTGAACAACAATCTTTTAAGCGTTTTCCTTCCTCCCGTATAATCAAACTATGGTTGGATTATCAAGAAATGGTTAAAGAAGAAAGTTCCATGCCAAAATCTTGGTTTGTGAAATTTAAAGAACGCCTAAAAAAATGGAGGTTAAAATGGATTTGCAAGCATCGTTTAGATATTATCGGAATTTTTGAAGATATGTCTAAGACAGCTTTACATATCAAGGAGTTTCATACATTGTACTATCTTAATCGAAAGGAAGAAATTGCATGTCGCATTATTGAGATAGAACGTGAGTTGGAGCAATATGATTCTAAGGTTATGACGGAAAAGATGGTTGAGTTGTCAATGGGTTTGTTCAAGGCATCCTTGTGTGAGAGATATCATAAGCAGGTGCGTCCTGTATTCACCGATACAATTGACTTGAAGAGGAATAGAGAGAAGTTTGCCAAGCAATACCCTGTTGTTCTCAGCACGACATTCTCAGCACGTTCTTGTATGATAGCCGATAAACTATTTGACTATGTTATTATGGATGAGGCTTCACAGGTGTCGATAGATACAGGCGCCTTGGCTTTGACTTGTGCATACAATGCCGTTGTTGTGGGAGATGTTTTACAACTTCCCAATGTGATAACAGATGAGGATAAGACGAAACTGGAAGCTATTATGAGTCAATATCATATTGCGGAAGGCTATGATTGTGGAAAGAATAGCTTCTTGCAATCGGTATTGGATGTGATGAAGGGCGTACCAGAAACCTTGCTTCGTGAACATTACCGCTGTCATCCTCGAATCATCAACTTCTGTAACCAAAAGTTTTATGGTGGAAAATTGTTGATTATGACAGAGGATAAAGAAGAAGATAATGTGCTTTGCGCAATCCGAACAGTAAAAGGCAATCATGCCATCAATCAGTATAATCAACGAGAAATAGATGTTGTAAGGGATGAGGTGCTGCCTATTTTGAAAAAGTATGATAGTATCGGAATTATTACTCCATACAATAATCAAGTGAATGCTTTCAAAAAGCAGTTGGAGGGTGTGGAGGTTGCTACGATACATAAGTATCAAGGACGTGAGAAAGATGCCATTATTATGAGTGTGGTTGACAACCAAATTACACCATTTGCAGATGATGCCAATATGCTGAATGTGGCAGTGTCAAGAGCAAAGAAAAAATTCTGTTTGGTAGTAACAGGAAATGAACAGGAACAACATGGTAATGTGATGGACTTAATCGACTATATAGCTTACAACAACTGTATGGTAACGGAAAGTAAGTTGGCTTCCATTTTTGATTACCTCTATGAGCAATATACAGAGCAACGCATGGCATTTCTTGCTAATCACCCACAAGTCTCTGAATATGTATCAGAAACCTTGACTTATAGCTTGTTGCAAGAGACGCTGGCAAGTGATAGGCGATTCTGTAATTTGAAAGTTCTTTGTCATATCCCATTAAGGCAAGTGGTTAAAGAAACATCATTTATGACTATTGAGGAACGGAAATTTGCTTCCAACTATAGTACGCATCTCGATTTTCTTATTATCAATGCCGTGAGTAAGCAATCTGTCTTGGCGATAGAAACTGACGGCTATTCATATCATAATGAGAAATCAGAACAGTATCAGCGAGATTTGATGAAAAATCATATTCTGTCTACTTATGGCTTGCCTCTGTTGAGACTTTCTACTAAGGGAAGTAATGAGAAGGAAAAAGTGTTGGATAAATTGAATGAGATTGTCGTGAAGACGAAGTCATGAAAAACGAGGATGTACCAAGGCAATTGTTCTTTGGTGCATCCTTAAATGAACTTCTTCTTAATTTTTGTTTTATAAATCTTCTAAGCCTCGATTTTGATGCTTCTCATTGTTGATGGCATCGTAATAGTCAATGTGCAAGTTATAGTTAAACGGATAGCTAAGGAATGTTTCATCCATGGCAATAAAAAGGTCAATATTTCCCTTGAAACCATTTACAGATAGAGGCAGACTCGTTAAGTCCATATTTGGGTTCAATTCATTTCCTTCGACAAGTATAGAAAATGATTCTTTCCCAGTTTGTTCACCATAATGACTATATGTCATACCATACTTTTGTAGAAGCATGTTTTTGATTTGATTGTATTTTTGGTCAACAATACTTTCTGATATGTTGGCAATTAAGGTTTTGACGCGATAGACTATCTTTGTACTCTCGTCATAATAGACAAAAATTGATACTTTGTTGTCAATGAAATGTCCTTTAAAAGCACGACATCCCACTCCTAAAGAATTACTAGTTAATTTATCATGGACACATCCTTTGGCTATCAACTTTGCTTGAAACTGCGTGATGGTTCCATTAATAGGAATTCCCATGTAATTTAGGTGCTTTGTTGTATTTTGTGCCAAACCCACAGTAGAGATAATGGCGAAAAGCCAAAGCATAATTAATTTCTTCATAAATAATTGTCTTTTAAGATTAATAAATTAGCGTGCGACTATTCTTTGTATTGTCTTTTCTATGGTTACTACCAAGTTACCATACATTCATCAAGTAGAGAGTTGTTAAAACTCCGTAAGGATACTGCAAAGATAGGGATTTTTTTGTGAACATAAATTATTTAATGCCATAAATTTCATATTTTCCTTGATTTTTGTGATTACCTGCCTTTTGTACATCATTAACGATAGGCGTCAACCTCTTGCAAAGTTATGCTATCGTTAATGATGTACAAATCATAGCTTTTAATGGTACTTTTGCTGTTGGATTGAAAGAATTGTCACGGAGGTGGTGGCGTTTTGGAATAAAAGAATTATCTTTGCAACATATTAAGATAAGAAGATATGAATGAACAAAAGAAATTGACTCCCGAATTGGAGAAGCGTGTGCAGCAGGCGGTGGAGAATTTCATGCAGGGGTATGGCTGTTGCCAATCGGTAGTGGCTGCTTTTGCCGACCTGTATGGTCTTGATGAAAAGATGGCGAAGCGCATCGGTGCTGGCTTCGGAGGTGGAGTAGGAAGGATGCGGATGATGTGCGGTGCCGTGTCGGGAATAGTTGTCCTTGTAGGACTTGATTGCGGACAGACCGAAGGCGATGACCGCGAAGGAAAGTCGGCATGCTATAAGGTGGTGCAGCAACTGCTCGCCCAGTCGAAAGAGCAGAATGGCAGCATCATCTGTGCCGAGATCTTAGGACTGAAAGGCCATGAGAAAGCCCAGTCGAGCTATGTCGCCTCTGCCCGTACAGCCGAATACTATAAGTCGCGCCCATGCGCTGCCAAAGTGGAGAGTGCAGCCAGAATCTTTGCCGAATACTTGATGGCGAAAGAGTAAAAAATGAACTACCAAACGAATAAGGACTTTGCCGAGGCCCAGTATTACCTCAAGATGCTGGACGACTTCTGTAAGACAGGTCGGGTGATCATGCCCGAACTGCCGGCACAGGTCATGCCCTGGAATACGAAGGAAGATCCGCTGAAAGACTATCTCGTTCATCTCTTCAACCTGAAGATAACCATCGCAACAGGTGAGGAGGTGCAGAAGTTCATGCGCCAGGTGGTGAACAGTAAGATCAAGGCAAAGGTGTTCTACGACTGCGTGGGCAAGTTTGTGGTGGAGTGTGTGCATCACATCCGTTTTCAGCGCCAGCGTGCCTGGACTGCCTATCATCGTGCCGAAGATGTGCTGTCCTGGACCAGCTTCAGGCGTATGGACAGGCAGGTGTGGCATCCCTTGCTCAATCAGTTGGAGCAGGATTATGGTGCCGACGGTTTCGACAAGCCTTTCTTCGTGCGGCTGTTTCAAGGCGAGGGCGCTTCGAAGAGCGAGAACTGGGAACGCCTGGTGAGAGACTGGAAAGACTGTATCGAAAGGCAGACTCTTGGCAAACTGAAGAACTTCATCGCCATCAGACAGAACAATTTCGAGAGCGGACTCATCAAGATGATGGATCAGGTGACCCGAAACATCAAGGCCAAGGGAATACCCGAGAGCAGAGCCGTACAGGCTTGGGAACTGATGTCGGGCGGATGGACCGAGACAGAGTTTGAACGCAGGCTGAACCAGATGAAGATACAGGACCGCTATCCCGAAATCAAGGAGATAGTGGCAAAGATGGGTCGTGTGGCAGACGCCAATGGCAAGGACCGGCTCACTATAGCCTCGGGCGTAGACATGAAGATGGAGCATTCGGCAGGCAGCGACATTGAGGGCATCACCGTGGGCGACGACCTCAACTCCTTGCTGCCTCTCGAACTTGCACAGTATAGCGATGAGGACATGGAAGGACTCTTTATCTATAAGTATCGTACGCGCAGGCTGCAGACTTTCCGCTATAAGAGCGAGATGGCAAAGCCTTCACGCAAGTTGGGCTTCACCCATGCCTCGCGCAAGGGTCCCATGATTGTGTGTCTCGACACTTCGGCAAGTATGTATGGCACCCCTGAGCGAGTAGCCTCCACACTAATCTCCCTGCTCGAAGAGACTGCCGAGGACCTGGAACGTGACTGTTATCTCATAGACTTTTCGGTCAATATCCATGCCGTCGACCTGATGGAGAAACGCCGGCTCAACCGCATGCGCAAGTTGGGTTTGCAGATACCTCAGTCTTCGGATGAGTCTGATGCTGAGAAGCCGCAGCGCCAGTCAGGCGCTTCTCATCTTCCCTTCATCGGTGGTGGCACGAATGCACGCAAGATGATGGACGAGATGTTCTCTCTGCTCGATAACGACGGCTTGCGTTATGTCAATGCCGACGTGCTGTGGATCACTGACTTTATGATTCCGGAGCCTCCTTGTTTGCTGATCGATAAGTTCAAGGAATACCGCGACACGGGCACCCGCTTCTATGGCATCTGTATCGTACACGAGCAAGACAAGGCCGAGAATAATTCCTGGGAGCCTTACTTCCATCACATCTATACCATCACCTATCGACCCGTGAGGAGGTATTAGACGATTCTGTATTGGTAATTGAACTTTCTCAAGTTCAGAAGTCATAGAAGTGATTACTCCCTTCGGTCGTTAGAGGTTATAGCCAACAGCACAAAGGAAATGGGGAAGGGGCAAGTCCACTAAAGCATATGGCTTTAACTTCTCTAACTTCTTTAACTTCCCCATTTGCGAAAGTTGAGTAAGATGTTTCTTTTATTTCTTTTTCAGCATCATCATACGCGACTTTTCCTTTGCCAGAGCCTGCATGTCCACGGCAACATCGTCTTCGTCAACGATTTCCACGCCTGTCATCGTCTCTATCACATCTTCCATGGAAACCACGCCACGAAGGCAGCCGTATTCATCAATGATGATGGAGATGTGCTCTCGTTTTTCCAGCATCTTTTCCCATATCTGATACAAGGATTCGTCCTCCTTGAAAGAGAGAATCGGGCGTACCAGTTCGGATAATTTGGTTTGGAACTTGTCGTCCGAAACCTCCTTGAGCACCATGTCTTTCAGAACATATCCTACGATATAGTCCTTATTGTTGTCATAAACGGGGATGCGGGAGAATTTCCACTCTTTCTGCTCGTAAAACTCCTTGATGGTCTGATTGATGTTAGCCGATTCCACTACGATGGATGGTGTCATAACCTCTTTGGCTTTTACTCCAGCCAGACGGATGCAGCTTTTGATAATCTTGCTTTCTGATTCACGGAAGATACCTTCTGTGGTACCTACATCCACCATGGCAGAAACTTCTTCGCGACTCATGGAAGCCTGATGGTTCTTCGGTGTAAATACCTTTGTGATAAGCTCAGAGAGCAGTACCAGAGGATAGGTGATGAAAATGAGCACCCTGATGATCTTGGTAGATGTCATCGCCAGAGAGCGCCAATAGGAGGCACCAATCGTTTTCGGGATGATTTCTGAAAGCACCAGAATCAACAGAGTAAGAATGGCAGAAATGATTCCGAAGTATTCTTCACCAAAGAGTTTCATAGATTCAGCACCTACACCGGCAGAACCGATGGTGTGGGCGATGGTGTTGAGCGAAAGAATGGCACCTACCGGGCGATCTACGTTGTTCTTATACTGTTTCATCAACGAGGCAGTCTTGTTGCCTTGATTCTCCTTCATCGAGATAAACGACATCGGAGTAGATAATAGCACCGCCTCCAGGACGGAGCATAAAAAGGATAGTGACAGCGCACCTAAAAAATATAATATGATTAAACCCATGTAAATTTCAATTCGTTAATAATATGTTATCTGTAATGAGATAGATATTATTTTCGAATGTTGCAATGAAGGATATAATGGGCTACATTACATCTGTGATGTTTATTCAATATGGATATTGATGCAAATGACATTGTTGTTATGTTTCAATCTGTTGCAAAAATAAGCAGAAAAACATGATTTCAATACAATCTTTTCGTAAATTATATAGTTTTAATATGTTTTTAGTAAAAGTATGTTAGTATCTTAGTTTTATCAATGTCCCCATAGGGCACACAAACCGGCAGTAAGGGCGTGTGATCACAAAGGATAATGCGATGAACAGAAGGGCTGTCGCAATGACAATCCATGAGGCAGAACGGAAGATGAATGCCGAAAAAGGCTCATAGTCAGTCCATTCGCTCCATACTCCTCCCCATATACATATCATCAACAGTGCCCATATCAGTTTGCGCACCTTGTCAAGCCGCTTGATTGCCAAGGGACTCATTCTTATCTTGTATTTCATCCCTCTGCCTGCTATCTGCTGCAGTGAGCCGTATGGACAGACGTGGGTACAATAGTGCGACTTCTTGCCAAAGAGCGGATAAATGAAAGCCGTTATCAGCATGACTGTCGCAATGATGTTGCCCGAAATCTCCATGCCATGGGCTGCGAAACCCAGCAGGGAAGAATAAGAAAGGCAGGTTCCGCACCAGAATCCAAGCACAATGACATTCAGTATCAGTTGACAGAAATGATACCTTCTGTTCTTGACAAAAAGCGGTAGGATGGCAGCCATCAGCACCACGCATATACCTGTGATGTTTCTTAGGGAGAACAGAGAAGAGCCGCTGTTATCAGAAGAAACCCAACTGCTGTTGCCTTTTCCCGATTCCTCGGTCTGCAGGTTGTTCTTGGCATACAGAAGTCCCCGTTGCATGTTTCCTATAATGGCTTTGGATGAGAATGTGGCTCCTGTTACGGCGTCCACCTTCATGTTCATCGCCTCGTCTATCGTTCTGCCTTTCCATTTTTCAAACAGGGCAGAGGCATTGTCAAAGAATTCCTTTGTCTCGTCGTTCTTTAGCGCCACAATGTTCTCTACGACACCATTCTTGATGACGATGTTGAGTGGCACCTTTCCTCCATATCCTGTAATGTCTGATGCCAGCGCAGAAGTGTTGATGACGGCAGTTCCGTTTCCGAGTATGCGCAGGGTGTCATTGTTTGCAACCTGTGGCTTCTGCTCCGATCGGAAAGAGTGTCCCAACAGTTCGCCATGCTTTACGATAGCCAGCGAAGAAACAATGACCAGACAGATGAAAAGACTTAATAACTGTTTTGTTCTGAAAAATGATTTCATGTCTCAGTCAGTTTTCCTATTTTCCTTTTTTATGTATTAGATAATACGAGATGCCCCGCTTTACGTTTTCCTTTACAGCATTGCTGGAGTAGGTGGCACCTGTGACACCATCGATTTGGGCAGTATGCGCCTTTTTTACTTTCATGCCGTTCCATTTGTTGAGCAGACCCTGTTTTACCTTGTTGAAGAATTTGGGAGTCTCCTGATTGGCAAGTGCTTTGATTTCTACAATTTTCCCTTTCTTGATGTAGATAGCAAGTGGTGTGTTGCCGCGAAATCCCTTGATGTCTTTCCCCAGCGTTGTGGTATTGACGATGTAGGTTCCGTCTGCCTTCTTGGTCATGACCTCAGAGTGGGAACTTTTGGCTGTTGCTATTATACTGCTGACCATTCCTATGCACAGTATTGCCGCAAAAATGAATATTCTTTTCTTCATAATTGTTTTTTTTGTTATATAACTTTCGCTGAGTTCTCCACCCGGCGAGAGTTGAGTTTTATCCTAATTTTATTGTGTGCAAAATTACACAATAATTCTGTAATAAGCAATGCTGGTATTCAAAAATCATTATTTTTAGGTATTGCTTTACATATCCTCCATCGACAATCCTTGGTATCCGATAGTGAATTTCTTTCTCTTCCTTTCTGTCCCACCAGGAAGCTATCTCCTTTCTGGGCAGTATGCATATTGTATTTCATCTTCAATTTCATCTACCCTCTTCATTTTTCCTCCTCCTATGTCAGCTTTTGTCGTAACAGGATTGTATTTTTGCCGCAGAATTGACAATAACTCTATATAATTAAGGTATGAATGCAGAAAGAAGGAGGGAGTGGAGTCCCTGAAATGTGAAATATAAGAGGAATCCATAAGATTTCTTGTTAAAAATTTGGTGGCTCATCAGATTTTTAATACATTTGCCATTGGTTAGTGACAGGGCAGGTGAAAGTCCTCGCTTGAAGTTGCTATGATGCAGAGAAACAAGATAATCTTGTGGACACGAGCAAACTATTCAGTTCTGTAGGTTGAAATCTGGTAAATTGAAACGTAGAAAGAACGCGAATTTGTTTGAGCGAGTCTGCGCCATCATATGGTGTGGATTCCTCTTTCGCATTTTCTTTTCTACGGGTTTTACCAGAGCCTAACTTACAAGGAAGTGAAGAAAGTAGGGGTTCGCACCATCTTTTTTCACTTATGAACCATTATGAACTTGTTTGGTTCCCAGATATTTCCTACCTTTGCAACTTGATACACTTGCATTTGGGCAATTTGAAAGCAGCTTTCATTGCGCTCGTTTGCATGAACCATATACGATAACTTAAAAACTGAATGCTTATGAGTAAGGTATTCCAAGTAAAGCCTAAGCGCATCAAGCGCTCTAACGGTACAGTTCTCACTCCCGAAATGGTAGTGACAGTAACAACCATGCAGCACACCGCCACCCCTTTTTATAATGGAGCCAAGGAGGTGCAAGAGGCCTACATGCGCCTCTATGCTTTCGACTATAAGAAAGCATGCTGCAACCAGAATGATTTTGAATTTAAAAAATTGGACTAAATATATAATATATGGAGTTGACAAGTTTAGAAAAAACATATTATGACGAGTTTTCCAAATCTTTTGGAAAATATGGAAATGGTATTCCGAGTGAAGAATGGGATCGCTTGAGTAAAGTTCGAAAAGGCTTGGATATCACATTAAAGCGCTCAAAAGAAATAATAGAGGCAGTACAAAACCATGT
The DNA here is from genome assembly GCF_029348455.1 of Segatella intestinalis. Classification (NCBI taxonomy): domain Bacteria; kingdom Pseudomonadati; phylum Bacteroidota; class Bacteroidia; order Bacteroidales; family Prevotellaceae; genus Segatella; species Segatella intestinalis. The sequence goes on along the minus strand of NZ_JARJVV010000004.1, from coordinate 66,514 downwards.
ACGTATAACAGAAAGCGAGTCTGCGAATGATGTTAATATGTTATCAATCTTTAAGCGTGGAGTGATGTCATTGCTTCGCCATCATAATAACAATGACTGTTTGATATTGAATATTTCTGATTCAGATAAGAGTGCTATTAGAAATAATTTTGGATTAGGATTAGATGAGCAAATTCTTTGGGTACGTGATACTTCTTTTTGGAGTAACAAGAATCAGGGACTTGTAATAACTGATAAGCAAATAATCTTTATACATGACAATGATACCCCAAATGATAAAACTTATATTGAATTTAATGATATTCATCATGTAGAATATCGTGAAATGTCTCTGTTTGTTTGGAATTATCAAGAGGAATATGTACAATTTTATTTAGGCTTATTCTTCAAGGACTCTACTGAATCGAATGAACTCATTGAGGATGCAAAACAATTGGCTAAAGTTCTAACGGAAATGGCAAAATCTGTTGGACATGTTGAGACAGAAACGGTTTTTGATCACATGTCTAATTTGCTAAATGAGGAAAATTATGATGAAGTTATAGATTGTGCAAAGCAAGTAGTTTCTGATAGTGGCTATGATAATGATTCTAAATGTGTAGCTTACATGTTCCTTTCTGAGGCTTTGTCCAAAAAGGGAGCATTGGATTCACACAAGGGAATGAACTCTTACATGCGAGATGCAATAGAAGCATGCGACCTAGCTCTGGAACTTTGCGAGGATGAAGATCCTTACAGATACACTATATTCAAACAGAAAGGAGATATAGAACAGGTGGCTGATGATGTGCGTTCTGCTCGTAATTGCTTTATAGCAGCTATGGATTCTGAGGATTTTGACCTTAAAAAGAATGCAAAAAATTCGTATGAGTTGTTGACGCGAGAGATAAGCAGCGATAAAAGCTCGTTTTTGAATGATGATTATAATAAACGTAAGTTCTTGTTTACAGTAAGCAATGACAAGCAGATTCCAGGTTGCTATGACAAGGAGGATAATGTGCAATGGATTTTCTCTCTTGGGCTGATTCCTGACTATATTAATTTTCCAGTAGGTCATCCGCAGCCTAATACGCTTTATATTGGACATCCATTGAAGCCAGGAGTTTATATTCCTTTTGAAAACGCAACAGAGCAGTTGTTCATGGAAAAGGTACGTGAGTTATGTTATCTAGCTCAATGCTTAGGAGCTGTTGAAATCAAGTTCAAGAGAATTAAAGGCCTTGATGTTTCCAACTCTGAGTCTTCATGTTTAGAACGCTCTGGAGAAGCAGGACGCAAATTCTTAAATGTAGGAGGTAGCCTCGGTGTTTCTGGTTCAGAAAGCAACACCTATTCGTCTAAAGATGGTGTGGAACTTGTTCAGCGCTATTCTCCTATTAAAAAACCGTTTTGTCCAGAAGGAATGGTTTGGTATGATTCAGATCCTACATGGCAGACATTGGTGAAACAGAGATTAAATGGTAATATATTGTCTTATGTTGAACATGTTTCTTCTACTGAAACAACAACTGTTTCATCCAATCAATTAATGTCCTTAAAAGGTTCTTTTGAATATCTCTTTGCTAAGGCAAGTGGGTCTTATGATGCTAAAACGGATAAGACTTTTAGCAAGACAGAAGAAATAGAATGGGAGATTGATATGAAATTCAAGCCTTTGCAGGATTTTGACAATGCTTATTTCACTAATAGTCAAGCTACCGATTCAATTGACCAAAGTCTGAATTCTGAATTGTCAGAGGACGAGATTGCATATAAGGAAGAAGTAGAGTTCTGTTTGGAAGATGCCTCTGAAATAGATGCTCTTTCTCGTAAATTCTTGGAACGTAAACGTCAGAAACTCGGATTGTCAGAGACGAGAGCGCAAGAGATTGAGGACATGGTAAAGGCTTCTTTGGTATCTTTTACCGATGAAGAAAAAGAGTACATGGAAGCTCTTGATGATGTTATTGAAGATGGAGTAATTCCTGATAATGTCCGTAGATTATTGGAGCGTGAAAGAAAATCATTGGGAATCTCTGAGGAACGCGCCAAAGAATTGGAAGAAATAAAATGTAAAGCATAATTCTGATAACTCAATTAGTTGTGATAAGATTTTCACAACTAATTGGGTTTCATATAATAAAATAGACTATGAGTAAAAATTTAAAGCGAGAAACTCTGTTGGAGTCGCAAGCTGAACTCGAACAGGAAAACGAGGAAACAGAAGAGGGATGTCTCTATTCTGCGGCAGTTGAGATATTGCAGGAAAAGACATTTGAGACTCTTGATAATGAAGGATTAGATGAAGCTCTTAGTGAGTTGGACAAATTCTATACGCAGTATGAGGTCGTGAAAGGCTTTCAATACAATTCATTAAAGGCAAGTCTTATATTGAAAGGCTTGAATGCGATGAATAGTATTGGGGAGTTAAGTTCGATTGATGCAAACGCAGCGCAAGCTGATATAACCGAGCTCATTTCCCTGATAGAGAATGAAGAGGATGTTGATGCTGATTATCTTTCCTCTTTACTTGAAACTTACAAGGATGAACTTGAACAACTGAAAGCAAAATTCGCATTTGTACATGATTTCAATGAAGTGGATGAGAAGATACAAGAGTTACGTACACCAGAGAAGATTATTACCGACTCGAAGGTGAATGATGCAAAGAAAGCTTTGGCTCTTTGGGATGATTTCTATAAGAGAAATGAAAGGGACATAGATGATGCTTATTTTGAAAAAGCTGCAAGCATCTACAATGCTTTTTTCTATGCTTTGACCATCCATAAGAATGAGTTGGAAAGTCTTTCCGAGTCTCAGCTCTCTCATTACTCCTATGCTGCCAAGAGTTGTATCGCAAATGCAATTAAGTATTGTGAGCATGAGGATAGTAAGGATGAATGGCTTGCTTTGCAAGAACGTATTAGTGAGCAGGTTGAGGAGTTAAAGAAATTGCATGAGGAAAAATAAATGTATAACTTAAAATAGAATTTAAAATAGAAAAGAAAACAAAAACAAAAGTTTGTAATGGCATCAAAGAGGGTGTACATTTCGTAGGTGCTGTAGCTGGCGCAATAGTTGCTGTTGCAGGTGCTGCAAGTGCTTTAAAAGGTAGAAAAAAATAATCTTTAAATTTTATAATTATGGATATTGAATATTATGTAGAAGCCTCTCAGGCTAAAGAACAGAAAATTGTTGCATGGGGTTGTTTTGCTAGATGCTATTTCAATTGGGCAACAATTTCAAAAGGTAGTGCTGCTGCTTGAAAGATGTAGTAGTTGTAAAATTAAGGATAGGCGAGTTTGTCTCGTCTATCTTAAAACTTATATTCTTATGGAGCAAGAAGTTAAAACTGTTGTAAGAAAAAGTATCCCTCTAGACAAAATATTTGCTTTACCTTCAAAAATGGTAAATATCAGGTATGCTAATAAGATATTAGTGGTTTCACCAGAAACTGCGAATTGGATTGTTTTACAAAATGAAGAACAATTGTCATTCCTTAATCTTTTGCATAATAACCAGCTAGGTGAAGCTTTACAGCATTTTTCTGGGTCTCATCAAAATGCTCAAGCTGTAGTTACTCAAATTATCGCAAGAAAATTTGAAAATAAAAAAGTACATTTTAAGCATGAATCAGGAACAATGCAGTTTTATCTAACAAATGGATGTAATATGCGTTGTCCTCATTGCTATATGTTTGCTGGTATTAAGAAAAACAATGAACTTTCTACCGATGAGGTTTGTTTAGTTTTAGAGAAGTTTTACAATTCTGGTGGTAAGGTTATTGTTTTTTCTGGTGGTGAAATAGCTTTGAGGAAAGATTTGTTGCAAATTATAGAGCATTCATACAATTTAGGAATTAAAAATGAGATACTAACAAATGGTACACTTTGGACAGAAGAGACTATAAGCAAAATAGCTCCAATGCTTTCGCGTGTTCAGATTAGTATTGATGGATATTCGGAAGAGACGAATTCGAAAGTCCGAGGAAAAGGTAATTTTTCTAAGGCCCTTCAAACTGTAGAGTCTTTTTTGAAATATCATGTATATACAGAAATATCTGTAACTCCGTATCTTGATAAGAACTTGGAAGTTGATTATCCTAAATATGTTGAGTTTGCTAAGAACTTATATCAAAAATATGGAGATATAAATTTTCTAGTAAAGTTTACCTTTGATATTTTGGAAGGGAGGAACATTGTTGTTACTAATGAACAGAAAAAAAAATATCAAGCTATTGTAACTGAAATTTATGATGGCATTTATGGAGATTTTATGGATAAGCCTTTTATAAATTTCCATAAGAATGGTGGATTGGAAGACAATTGTGATTATGGAAATTTAGCAATTTCTGCTGATGGAAATGTCGTATTATGTCCAATTTTACAACAAATGAAATCTATAGGAAATGTTCGGAGCGATGATTTTACATCAATATTAACTGTGGCAAAAAAAGCCCGTGAACTAGCCAATGTCAATAATTTGATGCCTTGTAAAGAATGTGAACTTAAGTATATTTGTGGAGGTGACTGCCGAGTCAAGTATTTCGACGGCTTTAAAGAATGTAATTTAAAAATGATGGAGAATGCCAATAGGAAATGTAGTCTAGGAAATAAAGAATATTTTTATGATATGATGATACGTTTGAATGAAAAAATGTTTCAATAAGTTCGATCATTTGATGAAACAGTAGCTTAAGGAAAGTATTTTTTACTTCTATATAATTAATAACTAATAAAAATCAAACATCATGGTAACAGTCAGAACCAAACAAGAGTTAGAGGTGGCATTAAAGAATAAAGCAACTTCAATACGAATAGAAGGTCCGTATGCTAAGGAATTTGCAAATACTATTCGTTCAAGAAAAAGGAAAGCAAAATCTGCTAAGAAGATAGCAATGGGGGTAGGGGCTTTAGCCTTGATAGGTGGTATAGCTGCCGCTCCATTTACTGGTGGAGTTTCTTTAGCAGGAAGTGTTGCGGGGGCAACAGCAATGGGACTTACTGTAGGTACAATAACCATAAGTACAGCAGAATTGGCAATGATTCTTGGTTTTGCGGCTTATGCAATCAACAAGAAATATAAAATAAAGATTGGTAAAGAGGATGAGTATATAGAAATGACTCCTCCGAATTAAAAATCAAAACTTATTTTTTTCGAGCCTCTGCCACCATTTGACATATCTATATAGTTATTTCGCAGCCGAAATCAAATGTATAACTATATAAGGTAATGTAACAATGGCAAAGAACATCAGGAAAAGAGTATGTAGGTTGGCTGCGGTATTGAGTGCCGGGCTGGTAGTATTATTTGGCTATTGGTTATTCTTGAACCCTCATGGCTATTGGCAAAAGAAGGAGGAGGCTTTGAAGAATGAATATATGGATAGGAGGATGCTTTGGCGGAAGTCGGAGAAAATGACCATGCAACAGATGTTGTCGGACATGACGCTAATGGCTAAGGGGGATTCGGTTCTGGTTTGTTGGCTAACTGGTCTCTCGCTTCCCGTTTATCGTGACTTCATTCATGGTACTGCACAACCTACAAGGAATGCTTGGGCTGAGACGAGATATTGGTATATGTCTTCTCTCGCTAAAGGCAGAGAATGGATGGAGGAACGTGCCAAGACGAGGATTCACAAGAGCCTGATCTTTGTGGAAACGAGTAGATTTCAGGTGCAGAAGGATTCCTTGAAGGATTATCGTAAAGAGAAACTTACTCCAACTGAGATTAGAAACAACAAGATGTATCTAAAAGATAATTGTCTGTATAGATGAAATCATAGCATAAATAAAGTGTAACGAAAAATGAATAAAATTATAGGGTTTCTTGTAATGGTTTTCATGTTCCTACCCTGGCGACCAATCGTTGCAATAGTGGCAGCAGTATTGTTTGTCAACATCAATGGTACGGAATTGTATGGATGGCAAGCTGGTTTGGCGCATGGATTGTTCTTCCTGCCTAATCTGGTGAGGCATCTCTTTGACGGCGATGTCCTTTTCAAGGCTACCAATTGTACTACAGGTTATCATGTTGCCTGGTGGATAGCTACAGTCGGTTCGTGCATCGGTTGGCTCGTTGATGCAACCTTCTCTTTTATGAAGGCATCGGCATTTGTAGGTAGTGATAAAGAATAAATAAATATAAATACGATGAACAGTATGGCTGATAATCAAAAAGTATATCAGGCAATCAAGACGATTGCTGATGAACTCTGCAAGGAGAACAAGACGTATCTTCGTGCAGATTTGGCTTTTGAACTGAAGAAGTATGGTATAGCTTCCGATTCCTCGGAAGTGAGTAAGCTGGTATTTGATGCTTACAGATATTTCCATGATAATGGCAATATCGCCATTGCTTTTGTTTCCAATAATTCACGTACAACCCTTGTGGCTGAGTACAAGTTGAATGACAGTCTGGAGCAGGGCAACAAGGAGGAGGCTTTGAAGATAGCCGAGACGGAACTGGCGTTGTCTTCATCTGCTTTGGAGCAGTTGAAAGAGCAGGTGGAGCAGAACCTAAACTTAGTTCTTGTTAAGGGAACGTCGAAGATGGCTGATATTGTCATGGGGACGAATGGCGTGAAAGATGTAAGAAGCAAGGCGTCTACCATGTTTGATAAATATACCAAGATGGTGGAGGCTTATCACTATGCTGAGGATAGTGTTCGTGGAAACATCGAAGATTTTACTTCCTTGCGTAGTGATATCGGGACTGTTTATCGTGACTATGCCCTGAAACTGATCGATATTTATGGCGACTCCATCAAGATGGTTTCTCCTGATCTGTTCGACTTCAAGCGAATAGAGTGGCTGGATGTGGACGAGATGCTTAAGTATGTGGAGCTGGAATATAACAAGCTCACGGAAAAATGTGCAGCTCTGATTGGTGAGATTTCTAAAAGCTTCCGCACTTCTTTGCAGGGTTCCCTGCAGGCTTATAAGTCTTTGTCGAACGGCAACAAGTCCTTGGGCTTGGCGATGGCAGGACTGACGATGCTCGAACACTACATGGGAGCAAGTGAACGCGCTAATCGTTTGAAGTCTGATTTATCAGTTTTCCAAACCAGCGTGAAGCATGATGCCACTCGCATCAAGGCTGATATGGGACGATTGTTGGTAATCTGCAAAACGCTCAATGATGTGGTAATCCCGAAGGCGAATGTGTTCTTGCGTTATGGAGAAAAACTGTTGGCTTCAGACTTGAAGGCGACGCTTGATGCTTTGTATGCGGATGAGACGATTCGTCCATTGGAGGAGCAACGAAAATGTCTGCTTCAGCAGATGAAGGAGCTGGACATGGAAATGAATGATCATCTCCAGAACATCGATGTCTACACCTCGCTGATTAATGACATCACCGCCACTTTGGAGTCAAAGCAGGGAAATTATATGGACGCCAAGGCGAAGAAGCCTTCCAAACCTTTCTTCCTCGTCAACTGGATCACCTTTGGTATGGCCAACAAGAACTACTATCGTGACTTCGCTGAATGGAATGCGGTATGCTTCCCTCTTGTGAGAGAATATGAGAGCTATCAGGTAGATTTGAAGTTGGATAAGGAGGAATTGGAATCGCATCGTGAGGAACAAACCCGTATCAAAAATGAGTATGCCAAACTCTCCAGTGAACTGGATAAGGTTTCTAAGGAAATCAGAAGCAAGATAGTTTGCTCTGATGACTTGAAGCTGAAGATGCTGAAACATCTCCGTGATATGGTTGCCATGCTGAAACTCGGACGTGAAATCATGGAGAGCAAGATTGATGAGAAGTTGGTGCATGCGGTCGATATTCCCGATTATCGGGAGGCAGCCAAGCTTCCTGCTGATGTGGAGCAAAACCTTTCTCTGTTTACAGGAATGTTGGCAGACAATCTTCATGCCGACAAGAATATGGCTAAGAATCTGCTCGATGGAGTGGAAGCATACACGAAAGACCATAAGAAGATAGAGGGCAAGACCGCACAACAGAACAAACCTGCTGAGTATAGCGAGGAAGACTTGGCGATGACGACAGAAGCTATGGAGCAATCTTTGCAAAAAGGCATCGTTCTGTTTGATAGTTTCGCTAAGCTCAAAGCGCAGCAACTCAACGGAAAGCTGGCTTCTGCTGCTTACGATAAGGAGTTGAAGAAACATGCAGATGATTTTAAGCGTGAGATGGCTAAGATAGACAACAAGAGTGCTTATCTTCGTGAGGTGTTCAAGCGTATCAATCTGGCTGGTAGTGAGGAGGAACGTAAGCAAGCTATGGAGTTGATGAGCGACTTGAGCGGTTACTCTCTGTCGGAACAGGAGTTCAATGAATTTATAAATGGTAAGAAACAAATAGAATTATAAGGCGTATGGAAAGTTCAAGAAGACAGCAAGCCCAGGCTGATTTGGGCATGGATTTCGCTAAGGAAGACCAAAAGCGAGAGGCGGCTCTTGCCAAAGAACAGGCGAGAGCTGATAAAAAAGCAGCAAAGCGTGAGAAGATGATGAACATGCCATCTTATCGTCTGATGGTAGGTACGGCGAAGTATATGGACAAGTGGTTCTTGGATCCTATCCTTGGCTTCATCCTTCCTGTCGGTATTGGTGATGCATTGTCGAGCGTGTTTGCGTTCCCATTTATCTATTACAGTCTTTGCGTGGTTAAGTCGATTCCGCTGACTTTGGCTGTCATCTATAATATCTTGATGGATGTGCTGATAGGTGCCATACCTTTCTATATTGGTGACGTGCTGGATGTATTCAAGCGTTCGTATGTAGAGAACTTGAAGCTGATTACAGGCTATATCGAGGATGATAAGGAGATTGTCAATAAGGTGAACAAGAAGGCATTCTGGACGGCTGTGTTCATTGTCGTGCTTTGCTGGTTGATTTATGTGGTGATTTCTTGGGCCATCAGATTGGGAGCCATGGCTTATGATTGGATAGTTTCATTATTTTAAAATGAGTTACTTATGTTGAGAGGTGTCAAAACATTTGTCTGCAAAGACTGCGGACATAGATTTAAGGCATTGGATATGGAGTGGAATGCTACTGCTGCTTCTTATCCTGTGAAATGTCCTAAGTGCGGTAGTATGAATACAAAATAAAAATTTAGACAATGGAAGATGTAAATGATTTAAAGGAGAGGTTTTTGAAAGTTCAAAAACTATTTAACTCCAAGAAAAAGAACAAGATTAAGTTGGCTCTTGAGATACTTGATGGAATGTATAAAGAATATTCAGCAATAAACTGGATTGAGAATGTCGTTTCTACTAAAGCAGAAGACGAGAAGCAGCAAATGTTGCACTATGCTTATAAAGAAGCTTATGCTTTTCAGCTAATAGACCATTATAATCTATTATTGACTGTGGTAGGCAATGAAGCTTTAAAATCGGATGAACCTTCAAAATACAAAGCAGACTTAGATGAAGCGTATTCGCATGTAGAGTTTATCTTGGAAGAAATGGAGGCGTTGGAAAAAGCTGCTCCAAATGAGAAACTGAAGAAAAGATTACAGTTGGATCGTAGTCAGTGTAATGAATTCTATTCTATAGCTATTAAAATGATAAAATATCAAGACAACTTTTTAAATATGCCTCGGCTCACCCCAGATGAATAGCAACATTTTCTTTCAACCCTTCGTTGGCAAGGATTATTCCAACGGGGGGATATTTGGCAAGCGAATCATGATATTGGGCGAGAGCCATTATTGTGATGAGAGTTGTACGGATTGTGGCGACTGCCAGCTACATCGGGAGTGTATGAACTTTACGCAGCAGGTGCTTGATGATTATCTCAATGAGAACAAGGAACGGCAGAACTGGATGCGGACTTTCTTGAAGTTTGAGCGTTCGTTAGTGGGAGAGGAGACCAATCAAGCGATGAGACTGAAGATTTGGAACTCGGTCATCTTCTTCAACTATCTGCAAGCAGCGATGGGTGGCCCTCGCGAGGCTGGCGCAGCTGAGCAATATCACCAGGCTGGCAAGGCATTCTTTGAGGTCATCGAAAAGTATCAGCCTGAGTATGTCATCGTATGGGGCAAGAGGCTTTGGAATAATTTGCCTGGCGGTCACTGGCGCCAAGAGCAAGTTTCTGATGTTCACTGGGTGGATTGCAATGACATGGAAGTGGAAGGCACTTGGGTGCCTAATGGCTTCTACATGATGCCTGGTGGCAAGCATGTAAAGGCCCTTGTGGTGAATCATCCTTCCGTAGGCTATTCCTGGGATTATTGGTACAAGGTGATACAAAGATTTTTGAGATAATTTTCTCGCTTGCGCCACGATTTGACACACCTGACCTGTAATTTTGCATAAGATAAGCTGCACTCGGCAATTTGAAAGCAAGCTTTCATTGCGCTCGTTTGCATTATCTTTGCCGTCGTAAACATTAAAAACAAGGAATTATGGCACAGATTACAATCAATATCCAGACTTTGGACTGGACAATGGGGGAGACCGTAGGCTTGCACTTGATGCTGAAGAAAGGCAGCAAGGCAAGAATCGCTTGGGGCGATGGAAAGGTACAGGTCGTGACAGGTAAACAGAAACCTGCTTCCGAAAAGTTGGCTTGGGTGGAGGCAGGTCATTCCTATCCTGAGAAGGGCGTGTACTACACCATTACCATCTGTTCGGAAGAGGAGGATGCCATTATCGGATTTGATGGATGTGGCATGTTCGAGGTGAAAACCTTTGATGTGATTCTCACGGAATGTCCTAACTTGCGTATCTTGGGCTATTCTGGGTATGGCGAGGAGAAACTCGACGTGAGCAAGAATCCTTTGCTGGAGTTCATCGACTTCCACGAGATAAGAAACGAGAAGTTGGATTTCTCTGCCAATCCACTCTTGGAGGAGTTGCATATCGAGGGTGCCAAGGACTTGGTATCTTTAAACTTGAGCAAGAATGACAAGTTGCGTCGCTTGGACATCTTCATGTGCCACAATCTTCAGCATCTCGCCCTGAGCAATCAGTCGCAACTGAATGAGGTGGATTTCGCTCTCACTCATCTCCGTCCCAAGGACTTGGAGTATTTGGAGAAGACGTTGAAGCGAAACTCTCCCTACAAGATACGGGGAGGAAGCTTTGGCGACGATAAGATAATAGAAGTTAGTAATGGTGAAATCGTAGGTGAAGATGAAGGAAAATTGGATTCAACTTATCGATACAATTGAGAAAGATCCGTTTGAAACGGAGGCTTTCTTCACTTTGATGGATTATGTGGGCGAAGCGTCGGATGATGACAAGCGCAGAGTTGTACAAGAAGTAGAGCGTCGCATCAAGATGATTGCCCGTTATGATGCGGATAAGAGTTTCCTTTTCCGTAAGTTTAGCGAACAGGAGCGGGAGGTGCTTGATTCCCTTTGGAGTACTCGGGTAAAGATTCTCAATGTGATGATGTTAAATCCTACAGAGGAAGAAATCGAGCGTTTGGGACATCAGAACGATAAACTTCATGAACTGTCGAAGGATGCCTTTGCGCAAGGTCGCAACCTCTGGAAGTCTTTGTTGCACTCACCGAGCTTGATGGCAAACGAGGATTATTATGATGTGGAGGAGCACGTTGATTTCAGTTGGAATGATGAGGATTCCGTCCTCAAGATGGATAATGATGACTATTATGGCTCAGACTTCGAGTATATGCTCCATTTTCATTGCAATTTTAGGGATAGTGGGCGGTATTCGTATGAACCTTTGGTGGCTGATGATGGGACCAACTGGAATTTGGATTATCTCGACAATCAGGCTTTCGACAAGTTTTGCATCTGCCATCTCCTTCACTCGCTCCATAGTCATGAGCATTACTCTTTGCCCGACATCCTCCGTATGGATGATTTTTGGACGGATGTCAGCTTGAGATATGAGCGAGAGGTGTATCAATGGAAAAAAGGAAACGTAATCTTTAAAGAGGAAGTAAATGGAAAAGGAATGGATGAAACTGATAGATGATGTAGAGAACGACCGTAGCTATAGTTCGGAGCCTCACTTCAAATTTATAGACTTTATAAGAGAAAAGTCTACGATAGAGGATAAGCGTGCCATCGTGCAAGAGGTGGAACGTCGTATCAAGAAGGTGGTGAATCGGGAAGAGAACAATCCTGACTATTTCTTCAGAAACTTCAGTGAGTCGGAGCGAGAGCTCTTGGACGACTTGCTTGGGCTTCGTGAGGTGACGCTCGACGAGATGATGCTTCATCCTACTGCTGCCGAGGTGGAACGATTGAGCAAGTTGAACGACAAACTCTACAAGCTCACCTTAGAGTGTTTTGAGCAGTGCCGTAACCTTTGGCTTACGCTCTACCGTTCGCCATACAAGGTGGACGACCGTTTCTGCTACGACTTGGACAGTACGCTTCGATTCGAGTATGCTGACAAAGACTCGGTCTTGCATCTGGAGAATGATGACTATTACGGTTCCGACTTCGACTATATGATTCATCTGACAGATGAGTTGCTCAGTACAGGACATTGCAAGATGGATACCATCGTGAATGGTGCGTCTGCCAACTTTTTCGGCAACGAAGAGGATACGTTGAGAGAGTTGACTGATACGCTCGACGATGGCACGTCGTGGGCGGAAAGCTATCTGCACAACAAGGCGTACGACCATTTGTGTATCTGTTATGCGATGCATGCCTTGCATACTCATGAGCCTTGGTGCCTGCCAGATATTCTTCGTATGGATGACTTCACGGTGAGAGTGGAACTGAAATACGACCGCAATATATCCGAACAGCGAGATATTCGTTATGCTGATGATGGAAATGAAACCGACCCTCATTGGCCTGAGGATGTGCCTTGCTTGGGTAGAACACAAAAAGGCTGAGACCTTGACATAATAAAACAAGAAGTTTAACGTCATATATAAAAAATAGAAGATTATGAAGTTAGCAGAAGCATTGAGCATCAGAGCCGACTTGCAGAAGAGAGTGGGTCAACTGAAAGAACGTATCAAGGAAAGCGCCAAAGTGCAGGAGGGCGATGAACCCTGCGATAACGTGGAGGAACTGTACAAGGAACTGGATGACGTACTCGTCCAGTTGGAAGACTTGATTTATCGCATCAACATCACCAACGTTCAGATAGTTCAGGACGGAGACTCCTTGACTCGATTGATAGCCAAGAGAGACGTCTTGTCGATGCGTGTCAAGGCATTGAAAGAGGTGGTGAACTACGTAGCAGCCAACGATACACGCTTTGGCAGAAACGAACTGAAATATGTTAGAACCATAGATATAAAGGTTCTTCGTAAGGAGGCTGATACCTATGCCAAGCAGTATCGGGAACTCGACCTGAAAATTCAGAGTTTGAACTGGACTGTAGACTTGGTGGATTTGCAAGACTTGCCCCGATAATGGAGCGAGGATTGAATTTTTCATTGAGTAGATTAAAACTTTCGGAGAAAAGATAGAGGCAGCAAGAGGCTGACATCAGGCAATAGGTCTGTGTTAGCATTATTAAAAATTCATGTGTTTCATGCAAAGAGACGAGTTTGTTCACAGTTCATTTCAAGCATCGGGCACAAGTGTATCGCGCATTGGTATATGACAAAAGTCAGAAACGCCAGCATTTAGCATTACCATTTTGTTGGCTATCTTTTCTCCTTTTCTTTTTAGGCATTTCTTATAAATATTCATTAGATGTTTAGAGATTATGGACAATCGTGTAAAATTCTATAGTTGGCTGATAGGCCTCTTGGATCGTAAGCATCTTACCTTTGAGGAGATTGCTAATGAGTGGCGTGATGCCAACGCTAATCAGGATGAGGATGAGCTGGACAAACGTACCTTTCATCGTTATCGTGAAAATATCCAGTCGCAGTTTGGCATTACTGTGGAATGCAACAAGAGCGACGGCTATCGGTATTATCTGAAGCGTGATCCGATCGCTAATGATGATGTGACGGAATGGATGCTGAGTTCCCTGCGGTTGGCTTCGTTAGGTGATATGCTGAAGTATCACAATAAGGTGATGCTCGATACACCGCCATACAACACGGAATATCTGGATGATATTCTTGCAGCGATAGATAAGCAATATCTGCTGAAGTTTAAGTATGTTTCGGGTTTCGGAGCAGAGAGTGATATCGTGCTGCAACCGGCTTTCGTGAGATACTACAAGCAGAGATGGTATGTTGTGGGAGTGAAGAAACAACGTTCGGCGTCCGAAGGGAAAGCCAATTCAAGTGCAGAGGAAGATGTGAGAAAACTCGTTCGCTGTCTTCCTTTCGACCGCATCAGTTTCCTGAAGCTTATTTGCGAGAAGCATCCGTTGTCGGCAAAGATGAAGAAGTTCCTGACTCCAGAGAATTATTATGAAGATTGCTTTGGCATCTATCGGATGGAAGATGTGCCCGTGGAGAAGATCCGCATCCGTGCCTTCTATCCTGAATACAACTACATCGAGGAGGTTCCGCTGCACGAGAGTCAGCAGAAAGTAAAGGAGTCGAAAGACGGAATGTATCGGGAATATACCCTCACCGTTCGCCCCAGCCGTGATTTCCTTCAGGAACTGTTGTGGCATGGCAGAAATATCATCGTACTGAAGCCTGAGAGCTTGAGGCAGGAGATGATTGGTATCTTAAAGGATATGACGAAAAGTTATGAGACGGGCGAATGCCTGAATGGGGAGGAATAAAAGAATCCTCAGATAGGGAATACACTGTGTGCCCAATCTGAGAAATTCCTGTTATTTATATTCCTTCCGTTAGGAACTTGCGAAGATGCAGGTGCGTGATTCCGTCATTATCATTTTTGGTGAGCAGAGGAGTCATGGAGATAACGTACTTCGGATAGTTGTCTTTGATGGAACGGAGATTGCCAAACTCCCGTTCTCTGGTTGCATCGTCGGCTATGATGTAGGAAGCTTGCACGTAGATGCGTTCGCCGCCTGGTTTGGTACATACAAAGTCGATTTCTCCAGCTTGCAGTTGTCCTACATATACTTGATAGCCCAAGCGTATGAGGTTCTGATAGATGATATTCTCTATCACTTTCTCAATGTCTCCTTCACGTGTTCCCCCGGCAATGGCATTTCTAATGCCGTTGTCTTCAAAATAAAACTTATCGTTGGTTTCAAAGATACGTTTGCCGTGGATGTCATAGCGGTTCACCTTGTGTAGGATATAGGCTTCACAAAGGAAGGATATGTAATTGATGATAGCTGCCGAAGCAATGGATTCTCCTTGAGATTTCATATATTTGGAGATGCTGTTGGCTGAGATGAGTTTACCTGTGTTATCTGCCAGAAAACGCACCAGGTTCTCTAAGAATGGCACGTTTCTAATTTGGTTGCGCATAATGACATCCTTAAGTAAGACGGTATGGTAAATATCCATTTGATATTCACGTGCATCATCCTCTTCCAGTCCTATCTTTGCCAGACCAGGCAGGCCACCATACTGAATGTACAAAGCAAGTGCTTCGTCATTATCTGATAGTTGATGAAATTCCAAAAACTCGTTATAGCTCAGCGATTGGATATGGATTTCCTTATATCTGCCACCGATAAGAGTGCTCAGTTCATTGCTCAGCATGCGAGCATTGCTACCTGTGATGATAATGTCGGTGTTGGGTTCTGTGCGATAACTTCGAATGGATCGTTCAAATTCCTTGATGTCTTGTATCTCATCGATAAGGATATAGTTATGTTTATCAGATAAAAAATGCTCTCCGATATAGTCGTTGAGATCCTGATAGGTCTGAATGCAGTCAAACTCTCTTTTCTCCTTATCTATAAAGATGATATTGTTGCAGTCATCTGCCTTCTTGCGGTCACGAATCATTTTCATCATGCAGCTTTTTCCTACACGACGTTGACCTACTAATACGATGATGATCTCCTTTCCAAGATACTTTTCTATCTTGTCGATATATGATTGACGAATAATAGTTGCCATATTTTTATTACTTATAAATGAAATTTTCTGCAAATATACGAAAAGTTTTACTTATAAGTGATAAAACATATCTATTTTTGGTTTTTATAACTTATAGATGGTGTTATTTCAATGATATTCAATGCTTGTTGTAACCCTTGGCTACGAGTTTATCCTTGGCGCGCTCCACAGCCTGAGCCTGGAACTTCTCAACGTCCTTTTTTAGGGCATCGTGCTCGTCGATGTATTTTCTGATATTAGCATTCTTGCACAATAAAATGTAGAATTTTGAGTTATTATGAAAAAAGTTTTTTGAAGAAATAATGTTGCTTATGAAAAGAATGAAGAAAATGCTGTTGGTTGCTGCTTTGGCGGCAACCACACTTTCTGTTCATGCTGAACAGAAGAAGGGACCGGCTTGGTTGAGTGATGCACTTTTCTATCAGATTTATCCATCTTCCTATATGGATACTGATGGCAACGGTATTGGCGATCTGCCCGGTATCACTTCCAAGTTGGATTACATCAAGTCTCTGGGGGTGAACGCCCTCTGGCTCAATCCAATCTTTGAGTCGGGATGGTTTGATGGTGGCTATGATGTCATCGATTTCTACAAGGTGGATCCTCGATTCGGTACCAATACCGATTTGGTTACTTTGGTCAATGAGGCCCATAAGCGTGGCATCAAGGTTTGTCTCGACCTGGTGGCAGGACATTCCAGCACCAAGTGTTCCTGGTTTAAGGAGTCTTCCGAGAAAGATCCTAACCAGCGTTACAGCGACTATTATATCTGGATGAATGATATCCCTGAGAGTGAGAAGAAAGAAATAGAAGCCCGTCATCAGGAAGCAAGTCCGGAGTCTAGTACCCGAGGAAGATATGTGGAGGCTAATGCTCCTCGTGCCAAGTATTATGAGAAGAATTTCTTCGAGTGCCAGCCTGCCTTGAACTATGGTTTTGCTCATCCAGATCCAAATCATCCTTGGGAGCAGGGCGTAGATGCTCCAGGACCACAGGCTGTCCGCAGGGAGATACGTAACATTATGGCTTTTTGGTTTGATAAGGGTGTGGATGGTTTCCGTGTAGATATGGCGTCATCGCTTGTCAAGAACGACCCCGACAAGACGGAGGTTTCCAAGCTTTGGAAGGAGATGCGTGCCTGGAAGGATAAGTATTATCCAGAGACCGTCTTGATTTCTGAGTGGGCTAATCCGCAGCAAGCCATTCCTGCCGGCTTCAACATCGATTTCTACATCCATTTCGGTCTCAAGGGCTATGCCTCTCTGTTCTTCGACCGCAAGACTCCATGGGGCAAGTGGGAGCAGAGTTACCAGAACTGCTATTTCGACAAGCAGGGCAGGGGTTCGCTCAAGGAGTTTAGCGAGAACTATACCAAGGCATTCAATGCCACCAAGAATCTCGGCTACATCGCTGTTCCATCTGCCAACCACGATTACCAGCGTCCTAACATCGGTACCCGCAATACGCCAGACCAGTTGAAGGTGGCGATGACCTTCTTCCTCACCATGCCTGGTATTCCGTTTATCTATTATGGTGATGAGATTGGTATGAAGTATCAGATGAATCTCCCTAACAAGGAGGGTAGCAATGAGCGTTCTGGTACCCGCACTCCGATGCAGTGGACCAAGGGCAAGAATGCCGGCTTCTCTACGAGTGCACCTGATAAGCTCTACTTCCCTGTAGATACGGAAAACGGAAAGTTGACCGTTGAGGCTCAGCAGGGTGATCAGAAATCTCTGTTGTCATATACCCGTAAGCTGACCGCTTTGCGTCATTCAGCCAAGGCTCTTGACAATGAGGGTGATTGGAAACTCCTGAACCAGAAGGGACAGGAATATCCGATGGTATATGAGCGCACTTTGGGTGAGGAGAAGTATGTTGTTGTCGTGAATCCTGGTGCCAAGGCAGCCTCTCTCAATATCAGCTCCGTTGGTGGTAAGGCAGTTTCTGTTCTTTCCACAGGAAAGGTTGTGTATAAATCAGGAAAAAAGACTGATGTGATTAAAGCTTCTGGCATAAGTGCCGCCATATTCAAGGTGGAAAGATAGAACTTTTATAAAAACAGAAATGCGTCCGTATTGTGCGGGCGCATTTTTGTTTTACGGTCACGAATCATCTTCATCATGCAGCTTTTACTACACGTCGTTAACCTATTAATACGATGATAGTCTCCTTGCCAAGATACCTTTCTATCAATCTTCCTTCAGATACCAGTCCTTGATGTATCCGGAATAATGCTTGGCAAACTCCTCGGCTTGTCCGGGAGCGCAGGTCTTCACCTTCTTGGCAGGAATACCCGCCCAAATCTCATGTGCAGGAACCTTGGTGCCATGGGTAACTACTGCACCTGCAGCAATAATAGCCCCTTCTCCAATGTCAGCCTTGTCAAGTACAGTGGCATTCATTCCGATGAGTGCGCCTTTTCTGACTATGGCTCCGTGGACGATGGCACCATGTCCCACAGATACATCATCCTCCAGGATGC
This sequence comes from Segatella intestinalis, assembly GCF_029348455.1. NCBI lineage: Bacteria > Pseudomonadati > Bacteroidota > Bacteroidia > Bacteroidales > Prevotellaceae > Segatella > Segatella intestinalis. Next base: position 48,178 of record NZ_JARJVV010000004.1, on the reverse strand, counting down.
AAGGCATCGTACCGGTTTGATGAATGCAGGCGCAATCCTGCACATTCACTCTGTTTCCACATCTGATGGCATCCACGTCAGAGCGTAATACCGCACTATACCAGATGCTGCAGTCATCACCAAGGGTACAGTCGCCGGTCAGCACTGCGTTCTCAGCGATAAAACAATTCTTTCCCCAACGGGGAGTCTTTCCTTCTACTGTCTTTATAATAGCCATATTAAAAATGTATATGTTTTGCAATTTTATGAGCAAATCTGCTGGAATATATAGTGCTGCCTCAAACTATTTCATATACTTTTTCAACCACAAGTCGAAGAACTTGTCATATACCACGTAGGCATCATCCTGCTGGGTGATGAAATCTTTTTCCAACAATCCCTTCAAGGCAGAGTTGACAGAACTTGGTGATAGGAGATGGTATTTCTTGGCAAAGGCTCCGCTCTTTACGCTTCTGGCTTCGCCCTCTGCAGAGATGGCAATGAAGACATTGCGCTGCTTTTCCGGCATCTGGCGTAGAAGGGTCTCGTAGGTGTCTGATGCCATGTTGAGATTGTAGTTGATGGCGTCATCTACCATATCCAGAGTGCAGGTACCCTGCTCGGGAGTCTTGAGGAAGAGAACATTCATTACTCGCTGGATGTATGAAGTGACACCACCGAAACGGGCGAAGAGTTCTCCGATAATGGCTGCATCGAGATGTTTGTTGCGTTCCTCGAACTTGGCTGTGGCAAACTCCTTGTATTTTTCCACATCCAGCGGCTTCAGGTTCATCAGCGTTACGCTCTGATAGAAAGGGCGGGCAGGGGATGTGAACATTTCTGCCATCAGATGACGGTGAGAGCCCGAGAAGATGAAGTGGGCATTGGTGCATCGCTGGATGTAGGTACGGAGCAATGCCTCTATGCGATTGTCGGCATAGTTGGTGATTTGCTGAAACTCGTCGATAGCAACAAGGCATGGTTTATCGGCTTGGTTGAGATAAGCGAATATCTCATCAAGCGTAATTTCGGGATTTACTATGTTGCCGATGCCTATTCCCCAAACTGGAGCCCCGTTGATATCGAAAGAGATTTCTGAACGGAGAGAAGAGAGCGCTATCAGGAATTTCTCCCAAGCGCTTCTGCCTTTAGGGCGAAGTTCATCAATAATGGCTTTGCCGAACATATTGACCAGATCGCTGACGGAATTGGTTGAATAGATGTCTATGATAAAAGTATAATAATCTTTTTGGATGACTGGCTGGGCAAAGCAATGGTGAATCAGCTCTGTCTTTCCGATGCGTCGAGGGGAAATCAGAGCCATGTTATTCTCATTGGTCAGCATCTCTGTGATGTGCTGGGTTTCTTCCACACGGTCGCAGAAGTATTCCGGACCGGCGTAACCGTTTGTGACAAAAGGATTCTTCATTACCATATCTATACCTTATTATATATTTTACAGTATGGCTGCAACTTTGCGAATCTGCTTAAGTTTTTCTACCAAAGCATTATCTTTTCGAGCAGTATGCATATTGTATTTCATCTGCAATTTTAGGAGAGAATCTGCAGGAATATCTAATGCAGCCTCAAACATCAGAGCAGAAGTTGTGGTAACGGGACGTTTGCCATTCAGTATCTCGTTGAGTACGGAATATCCCATACCAATACTTTCCGCAAATTTTCTTTGCGAAATGCCACGTTCTTCTAATTCTTCTTTCAAAATCTCACCAGGGTGAGTTGGGTAAAAACCAAAACCTAAGTTTGACATAATGCTGTTTTTTATTTATAATGGTTTGATAATTCTAATATATTACATATCGTGATTTGTTTTTCGTTGCCAACAACTTCAGAATGAAACTCTATTCTATATTGGTCATTGACTCTAACAGATTCACGATCTTTCTTATCACCCACAAGAACTTCGTAATGTAAAGCTTTGTAGCGATAAAAATCAGCTGTACTGTTCAAGGATGCCATAAGGTCAATAACTCGAACGTACTTCTTTATGATTTGAGGTTGGAAGCGATACTTTTTGTTATGCGCTTTACCCTCATAATATAATTCTCGGAGATAATCCTCTTCAAATATTATTTCCATAATTATATATGTTTTATTGATTGCAAAGATAATACTTTATAATTAGTGTTCGCTATTTTTGCGAATATTTTATGGATTTTTATCTTTTATGTGAGATGATAAAACGCAGCAATTGTCATTTTTTTTCTCAAATGCTCCAACATTGTTGCTGATTGCTGTTTTTTTGCCATTCTTTATATTTGGCAAGTAGATTTTGGAGTGTTGTGTAAAGTGTTGGCGAATTAGCAATCTTAACTAATCCATCTTAAAAAAAAGACAAAGTAGCACATTATATATTTTGCTACTTTGTCTTTATACCTTATATTATATGTAATATTACAACTGAGCCAGCTCTACAACCTTATCTACTGCAGCGCTCAAGCCGTCCTTGTTCTTACCGCCAGCCTGTGCATAGTGAGGCTGACCGCCACCGCCGCCCTGAATCAATTTGGCAGCTTCGCGAATCATCTTACCAGCGTTCAAACCGTGATCCTTCACCATGTCATCGCTGAACATCACGCTGAGCATAGGCTTGTCGTTATATACTGAACCTACCACACAAATCATGTTCTCTGGCAATGCCTCGCGAACCTTGAATACCAAATCCTTGGCAGCTGCTGGCTCCATAGGCAATACGGCTGTGACAACCTTCACACCGTTCACCTCCTTGGCATTCTCTACGAGCTTATCCTTGGCACGCTCCACAGCCTGAGCCTGGAACTTCTCAACGTCCTTCTTCAGGGCATCGTGCTCGTCGATGTACTTTCTGATGACACCCTCAAGATCCTTGGCATTGTTGAACAATCCCTTCAGAGCTACGATGGTATCCTGCAAACCGTAGATGGCCTCCTCGCAAGCCTTGCCTGTCAAAGCCTCGATACGGCGGATGCCAGCTGCTACGCTGCTCTCAGAGATAATCTTGAAGAAACCGATCTTACCGGTGCTCTTGGCATGAATACCACCACAGAACTCAGCAGAAGGACCGAAGCGAACCACACGAACCTTGTCGCCATACTTCTCGCCGAAGAGGGCGATGGCACCCAGTTCCTTAGCCTCCTCGATAGGAGTGTCGCGGTGCTCGTCCAGAGGATAGTCGGCACGTATCATCTCGTTCACCTTGCGCTCTACCTGGCGAAGCTCCTCATCAGTTACCTTCTGGAAGTGAGAGAAGTCGAAACGCAAGGTGTCTTTGTCTACATAAGAACCCTTCTGCTCTACGTGGTCGCCCAGTACCTGCTTCAGACAGTAGTCGAGCAGGTGGGTGGCTGTATGGTTGGCAGCACTGCCCTCACGGCTGTCGATATCAACACAAGCCATGAAGTCGGCTGTCAGGTTCTTTGGCAGTTTCTTCACGATGTGGATGCTCTGGTTGTTCTCGCGCTTGGTGTCGATAATCTCGATGGTCTCGTCCTCGCTGACGAGTACACCCTTGTCGCCAACCTGTCCACCCATCTCACCATAGAATGGAGTGTTGTCGAGTACCAATTCGTAGAAGCTGTTCTTCTTCTGTGTCACCTTGCGGTAGCGCAGGATGTGGCACTCATATTCTGTATAGTCGTAACCCACGAAGTTCTGGTCGCCTTCCTTCAGTACTTCCCAGTCGCCGTTCTCCACGGCAGCGGCATTGCGGGCACGCTCCTTCTGCTTCTTCATCTCCTCGTCGAAACCGGCTGCGTCTACGGTGTAACCATTCTCACGGCAGATAAGCTCTGTCAGGTCAAGAGGGAAACCGTAGGTATCGAAGAGACGGAAAGCGCTCACGCCGTCGAGCTGAGTCTCGCCATGAGCCTTGAGCTCGTCCATATCGCCATTGAGGAGGTTGATACCCTTCTCCAGTGTGCGGAGGAATGAATCCTCTTCCTCTTTCATCACGCGGGTGATGAGCTCCTGCTGAGCTGGCAACTCTGGGAAGGCAGCACCCATCTGCTCTACCAATACATTGACGAGCTTGTACATGAATGCCTGTTTCTGGCCGAGGAAGGTGTAAGCGTAACGTACGGCACGGCGCAAGATGCGGCGGATGACGTAACCAGCCTTGGCGTTGCTTGGCAACTGACCGTCGGCGATAGAGAAGGCTACGGCACGCAGGTGGTCGGCGCAGACACGCATGGCGATGTCGATCTTCTCCTGCTCATCCTTACCCTCGCCATTCTCACCGGTAGGAGTAGTGAAACCATACTTCTTGCCAGAGATAGCCTCGATTTCCTTGATGATTGGCTGGAAGATATCTGTATCATAGTTAGAGTGCTTGTCCTGCAACATGCGAACCAGGCGCTCGAAGCCCATACCGGTATCGATGACGTGCATTGGGAGAGGTTCGAGAGAACCGTCTGCCTTGCGGTTGTACTGCATGAACACGATGTTCCAGATCTCGATCACCTGTGGGTTGTCCTTGTTTACCAACTCACGGCCTGGCACCTGAGCCTTCTCCTCTGGAGTACGAGAGTCAACATGGATTTCTGAGCAAGGACCGCAAGGACCCGTATCGCCCATCTCCCAGAAGTTGTCGTGCTTGTTGCCGTTGATGATGTGGTCGGCAGGTACGTGCTTTGCCCAGAAACCTGCAGCCTCGTTGTCGCGCTCCAGACCTTCCTCCTTGCAGCCCTCGAACACGGTAACGTAGAGGTCCTCAGGGTTGAGCTTCAGTATTTCAGTGAGGTATTCCCATGCCATATCGATGGCACCCTCCTTAAAGTAGTCGCCGAAGCTCCAGTTACCGAGCATCTCGAACATGGTGTGGTGATAAGTATCATGACCTACTTCTTCGAGGTCGTTGTGCTTACCGCTAACACGGAGACATTTCTGAGTATCAACACGACGTACATCCTTACCTGGGTCCTTTGTACCGAGGATGATGTCTTTCCACTGGTTCATACCAGCATTTGTAAACATCAGCGTAGGGTCATCCTTGATAACCATAGGTGCTGATGGAACAATTTTGTGGCCTTTGCCTTCGAAGAATTTCTTGAAGGATTCGCGCACTTCATTAGCTGTCATCATATCTATTTTGTATTAATCTTTATTTTTTTCCGAAATTCTTTGCAAAGATAAGAAGAATTGCTTAAATTTGCAAATCAATTAATCATTGTTTGATAAAAAGTTGCAAATTATGGCTCTGAAAACAGATAAAAACGTCAAATTGTACTACTCCATTAAGGAAGTGGCCGAGGAAGTGGGTGTCAACGAGTCTACGCTGAGGTACTGGGAGAAAGAGTTTCCTTTCCTCAAACCCAAGGTCACATCCAACAAGGTTCGTCAGTATACCGAGAAGGACATAGAGCAGGTAAAGGTCATCTATTCGCTCATCAAGGTGAAGGGCCTCAAGATTGCTGCTGCCCGCAAGTATCTGTCACAGAACAGGACTGGCGCTGAGAAATCTTCAGATGTTCTGGAGACGCTCATCAGTGTGCGCGATGAGCTGAAAGAGCTGAAAAAACATCTCGATGCCTTGGTGTAGGGCTTTTACTTCTGAACCCGGCTAAAATTCAACAAATAAAAATATGGTAATAGATTTTGAAAAAATTGCTGAGGCTCATCTCGAGGGCTTCAAGGGAGGAAAAGGAAAGTTGGACACTCGAAACTTCGTGGACGACAAGGTGAAGATCATGTATTCTACACTTCGTCCGGGAGCTACCACAGGACTGCATACCCATGAGGGCAACTGCGAGGTGGTGTTTGTGATAAGCGGAACGGCTACATTCCACTATGATGACAGTGTGGAGGAGGTACGTGCCGGACAGGTACACTACTGCCCCATGAACCATGCCCACTATATGGAGAACCTCACCGACCACGACTTGGTGTATCTTGCCATTGTGCCAGAACATCATTAATCGACCCCCAAAAATGGCAAAAAGAGAATACGTAGAAGCCAACAAGCGTTGGTTAGAAGAGAAGGCTCGCGAGGAAGGCGTACAGGCCTTGCCCCGTGGCATCTATTATAAAGTGCTGAAAGCAGGCAATCCTGATGGTGTCAAACCAGGCCGAAGAAGCATCGTTACGGCACACTATACGGGATGGACCATCAACGGCAAGAAGTTTGATTCCAGCCGTGGTGGAGCTCCTGTAGCATTTCGCCTGTGCGAACTGATAGAAGGATGGATTGTCGCCATGCAACAGATGACGGTAGGCGCCAAGTGGGAAATCTATATACCTGCAGAGATGGGGTATGGCAAGTTCTCACAGCCAGGCATCCCCGGTGGCTCTACCCTTATTTTCGAGATAGAGCTGTTGGGTGTAGCCTGACGTTTGTCTTTTCTTACTTCTTGGTCAGCACATAGTGCTTGGCCATGGCGCCTTCTGGCTCGTTACCGATGGAGTCGGTCATGATGAGACTATGAGCATCTCTTACCTTATAGTAAGAAGTTTCTCCACTCGAAGGACGGATGATTTCTATCACACCGTGCGACAGGAGTTTGTAGATTCCGCTTGCCTCGTCGTGTCCGTCTTTACGGTCAATGTAGTCGGCAGAATACTGGTAGGTGCTGTCTGCATTGAGGGTCAGCACGGTCTTGATGCCAGGACAGTCGGCAGCAGGAAGTGTTCCCTCGTAAGTACCTGCAATAGAGTCGAGTACAAAGTCGTTTGAATCAAGCGAATCTTTTTCTGCATAGCTGAGGCTGTCTTGATCGGTCTCAGGAGCGTTGGTCTTCTTGCTGTTGCAAGATCCAACAGATAGAGCAGCGATAACGGCTGCTGTCAATACCAATTTCTTTTTCATACTTTACTGCTTTTTAATTTAACTTCTCTAACTTCCCCATTTGCAATAGTTGAGTTAGTATAATCACGCAGCAAATATACATGATTATTTTCTTATATGCAAGTTTTTCACCCTACATTTTTGGGAAGTTGGGGAGTTTTTGGGAATGTTGGAGATTTTTTGGGGATGTTGAAGATTTTTTGGGGATGTTGGGGAGTTTTTTTGACCTGTATGGTAGGGTGTGCTGTTTAATTTCATATCCACAAAGGCATTTGTCTTAACTCCCTTAACTCCCTTAACTCCCTTAACTTCTTTAACTCCTCAAACTCCCTTAACTCCTCCAAAAAAATCTCCCTTATTTCCTCTTCTTTTGCGTGTTAGGCAGGAATCCGGCAATGATGCCGAGCAGAGGCAGGAAGGCGCTTACCTGGAAGATGAACTCGATGCTGGTCTTGTCTGCTAACCATCCGAAGAAGGCGGAGCCCAAACCTCCTAAACCAAACATCAGTCCGAAGAAGATGCCGGCAATGAGACCCACCTTGTCGGGCATCAGGTCAGTGGCGTACACCACGATAGACGAGAAAGCCGAGGCAATGATCAATCCCGAAAGGAAGGTGCAGACGAGAGTCCAGAACAGGTTGGCGAAGGGCATGATGAGGGCGAAGGGCGCCGCGCCGAGGATAGAGAACCAGATGACGTACTTGCGCCCAAACTTATCACCCAACATGCCTCCAGCCACAGTACCAATGGCAAAGGCGGCAAGAAAGACGAACAGACACAACTGAGAAGCCTGTACTGAGATGCCAAACTTATCGATCAGGAAGAAGGTGAAGTAGCTCGTGATGCAGGAGGTATAGAAATACTTCGAGAAGATGAGCAGCACGAGGATGAGCAGTGCCCCATATTTTGCCCGCTTCGAGATGTCGTTGTTCAGGGTGACGTTTTTCTGCGGATGCGTCACCACATACACCAACCGGGCCTTGTACCATGCCCCTAATCTGATCATGATAAGGGCGGCGAGCAAGGCGGCAAGGGCAAACCACGAGATGGCGTGCTGTCCGAAAGGCAGGATGATGAGGGCTGCAAGGAGAGGACCTATCGCCGAGCCACCGTTGCCACCTACCTGGAAGATGGACTGTGCCAGACTCTTCCTACCTCCCGATGCCAACTGGGCTACTCGTGATGCAGTGGGGTGGAACACGGATGAGCCTAAACCCACGATGCTCACAGAGAGGAGAATCAGCAGATAATTTTCAGAGAAGGCCAGCATCAGCAGACCGATGAGTGTGAAACACATACCCACGGAGAGGGCATAGGGACGTGGATGCTTGTCGGCATACAGTCCGGTAAAGGGTTGCAGAATCGATGACGCCATCTGAAACATCAGGGTGATGATTCCGATTTGTGCGAACGAGAAGTCGAACTTATCCTTGATGATGGGGTAGATGGAGGGGATGATCGACTGAATCATATCATTCAGAAAGTGGGAAATGCCACAAATGATAAGTATCGAATATACCGTCCCCTCCATCTTTGTGGGGTTTCCTTTTATTTTACTACCTATTGATTTTATATTCATTTCTATATTGGTTTTGAGAACCATTTGACCGCTTTACTTCCAGAACAGTTGGTCGATAAACTCATATCGCTTCTCCATCTGGGCATCGGTCTTTACCACCGTGTTCTCGTCGATCTGTAGCACAGGAGCGATGGCTTTACCGTTGGTGGAAGGCCATTCAGGCAGACCCAGTCCGTTGGGGTTGCCAGTCTTCACAAAGTTGATGTAGTACTGGCTGAAGATGTCGCTTATCATGTAGTCGGCAGGTTGCCAGTCGTAAACACGGTTGGTCGGCAGAGTGCCCATGGCATACTCGATATCGGCAGAGTGTACGGCACCCTTGTCCTGTGGGGCAGGAGCCTCACCCTCCTTGGCGTCTATCACACCACCAGCCAGGGCAGCCACCTTTCCCTTGATGGCCATGGCAGGACGGGGATGACAATAGCGATAACGGTAAACGGGCTGTCCGCTTGTCAGCTTGTGCATGTTGCCCCACTTCCATGTGGAATAGTCGAGGAAGATGTCAGAAGCCAAGTTCACACCCGGTTGCTCCAGCACATCCTTGTCGGCAGTGATGCCGTAAAGACGGAACAACTCATCTATGTTCTTTTCGCCGAAAGTAGCTTTGGCACCAGCCTTCAGGTTCTCCACCGTAGGCTGTTTGCCCATCAGTACAGCCCATGGTGTCATCTCCTGGTTGTTGCCGCCCACGAGCAGAGGCACCTTGGTCTGGTTGCCTTTGGCGAAAGTCTCTTCTGGTTGCTCTACGAAGAAATATCCGTCGATGTTGTACACGGGGCGCGACTTGACGGAAGCCAACTTCAGCAACTCTTCAGCAGGAAGGTTGCGAAGCATGTCGATGTCAGCCTTAGGGGTTTTCTTCTTGCTTGCCTTTCCCTTTGTCTTATCGGTCTTACCGACCATCTGTGCAGCTATATTCTGTGCCATTTCCACACCCTTCTGCTCAGCTTCCTTCAGGGTAAGCACCTTTTTGAATCCCATGACCGAGCCGCTGGAACCCATGGCCTGTGCAAAGAGACCCTGGCAGAGAGGCGAAGCCATCAGGGCACTTACCGACATCGAACCGGCCGATTCGCCAACGATTGTGATGCGGTTGGGGTCGCCTCCGAAGGCCTCGATATTGTCTTTCACCCATTTTATGGCAGCCACCTGGTCCATGAAACCATAGTTGCCCGATCCTTTATAGGTGGTTTCCTTGGAGAGTTGTGGATGCGCGAAGAAACCGAAGATACCCTCGCGATAGTTGGCGGTGATAGAGATGATGCCCTTTCTCGCCATCGCGTCGCCAGCATATCGAGCCTCGCTTCCGCTTCCTGCCATCAGTCCTCCGCCATTGAAATAGATCAATACGGGCAGATGCTCTTTCATCGTCTTGGCAGGAGTCCATATATTAAGGTATAGACAGTCTTCGCTGTTCACCTTGGTTCCGAAGTTCATATCGCCGAAGAGTGGTTCCTGCATCGGATTAGGTCCATACTCTTTAGCCTCGCGCACACCGTCCCAGTGCTTTGCTGGCTGCGGAGCCTTCCATCTGAGGTTGCCCACAGGAGGAGCAGCAAACGGAACACCTTTAAACACCTTGATGCCCGAGAGGTCTTTTCCTTCGAGGATACCCTCGGCCGTCTTTACCTGGGTTTGCGCCATCGTTCCCATCATGGGGAGCAGAAAAGCGAGAGATAAAAATAGTTTCTTCATATAGTTGTTTGGTTTGAAAAATCATTTCACTGCCTCTACCTCGTAGCCAGCCTGCTTGAGGAGGTTGAGCACACCCTTTTCGCCTGGCAGATGACCGGCACCTACGGCAAAGAAGGTTGGTTTGTCGCTCATGATGGCAGGCATTTTTGCCACCCAGTCAGCATTGCGGTTGTCGAACATGATGGCATACTCCTCTTTCGTGTCGTCGCAGCTGTCGTTGCGCTTCTCGCTGATCACCTCTTCTATCTGCTTCATGTTCTGAGCGAAGTAGGCGTCGCTGAGGCGTTGCGTTACCATGTTGTAATATTCCGTGTTGTCGACGAGGCACATCAGGAGTTGCTTCTGGCGCTCGAGAGGAATACTCTTGAAGAGCACCTCTATCTGCTTGTCAACCGTCTCAAGACCGATGACAGGCTCGTGGTTGCGCTTGGCAAACTTCTGGAAGTAGTCGTCGAACGACTGTGTAGGGTCAAAGCCACGGGCATGCTTGAGCGACATGAGCAGGGTGAGCTGTGTGTTGAGAGCCTGCGGTGTGATGTTGCCAAACTTAGCCTCCACGATAGGGTTGCTCATATCGGCACTTGTCAGGTCCTTGAGCAATTTGTTGAGTCGTGTGTACTCTTCTTCGGTAAGCAGGCTCTTGAGTGTCTTGCCGTGAGGGAGCAGCATGGCAACTGCCATTTTCTGTACACTCTCTGGTTTCTTCATATCTTCCATGTCGAGCTCTCCGCATACCTGTTCGGTATTGGTGAGAGCGTCAGGGATACCCTCTATGGCATTGACGAAACTGACGGGTGCCAGATGATAAGTTCCTACGATGTAGGATGGTGACTTAAGGTCTTTGCCCGAAATCTTATACAAGAGTTGGGCGTTGGCGCTTGTAAACATTGATACAAGAGCCAGTGAGATAATCATTAACTTTTTCATTTTCTCTGATTTTTTATCCTTATATTTTTATTCTTCCATCAACTTGCGATAGCGACCCTTCTTGATCTCAGTATCGCCAAGACGGCGAGCCTTGTTGATCTCGTACTCCGAGTAGCTTCCCTCGAAGAAGAAGACCTCACCATTACCCTCGAAGGCAAGGATGTGAGTACAGATACGGTCGAGGAACCAACGGTCGTGACTGATGACAACCGCACATCCCGCAAAGGCCTCCAGACCTTCCTCCAAGGCGCGCAGCGTATTCACGTCGATATCGTTGGTAGGCTCATCGAGAAGCAATACGTTGCCTTCCTGCTTCAGCGCCAAGGCCAACTGCAGGCGGTTGCGCTCACCACCCGAAAGCACACTGCAGAGCTTGCTCTGATCGGTTCCCGAGAAGTTGAATCGCGAGATATAGGCTCGTGCGTTCACATCACGTCCGCCAAGACGCAAGGTCTCGTTGCCCTGCGAGATGACTTCGTAAACCGTCTTCTGAGGATCGATGTCCTTGTGCTGCTGGTCCACATAGGCAAGCTTCACGGTCTCACCCACCTCGAAGTTGCCGCCGTCGGCCTGCTCCAGTCCCATGATGAGGCGGAAGAGGGTAGTCTTTCCGGCTCCGTTAGGACCGATGACACCCACGATGCCGTTAGGAGGAAGCATGAAGTTGAGGTCATTGAAGAGCACCTTCTCTCCGAAAGCCTTCTTTACGTGCTGAGCCTCGATCACCTTGTTGCCTAAGCGAGGACCGTTAGGGATGAAGATCTCCAGTTTCTCCTCGCGTTCCTTCTGCTCCTGGTTGAGCATCTGCTCATAGGAGTTCAGACGGGCCTTACCCTTAGCCTGTCGGGCCTTAGGTGCCATGCGTACCCATTCCAACTCGCGCTCCAACGTCTTGCGGCGCTTAGAGGCAGTTTTCTCTTCCTGTATCATTCGCTTGGTCTTTTGGTCGAGCCAAGACGAGTAGTTGCCCTTCCATGGGATTCCCTCGCCACGGTCGAGTTCCAATATCCACTCGCTCACATCGTCGAGGAAGTATCGGTCGTGAGTGACGGCGATGACTGTTCCCTCATATTGCTGCAGGTGCTGCTCCAACCAGTCGATACTCTCAGCATCCAAGTGGTTGGTAGGCTCATCGAGCAGGAGGACATCAGGCTTCTGCAGCAGCAGACGGCAGAGAGCCACACGACGGCGCTCACCACCCGAGAGGTTGGTTACGGGCCAGTCGCCGGGAGGGCAGTGCAGTGCATCCATCGCACGCTCCAGCTTAGAGTCGATGTTCCAGGCGTCGGTAGCATCAATGATGTCCTGCACCTCGGCCTGTCGCTGCATCAGCTTGTCCATCTTGTCGGGATCGCCATAGTATTCCTCGAGTCCGAATTTATTGTTAATATCTTCGTATTCAGCGAGTGCATCGTATATTTTCTGCACACCCTCCATCACGTTCTCCTTCACGGTCTTGTTCTCGTCGAGCGGAGGATCCTGAGGCAAGTAGCCCACAGAGTAGCCTGGGCTCCAAACCACCTCACCTTGGGTAGGTTGCTCAAGTCCTGCGATGATTTTCATCAACGTAGATTTACCGGCACCATTCAAACCGATGATACCGATCTTTGCTCCGTAGAAGAACGATAGGTAGATGTTCTTCAGAATTTGTTTCTGATTTTGTGGGATAATCTTGGATACTCCCACCATAGAGAAGATAATCTTCTTGTCGTCAACTGTTGCCATGTTTATTATATAATGTATTAATCTTTTCTGTCTGCTTGCAAAAATACAAATAAAAAGTCAATTTTCGCAAGAAAGTAACGTTGAAATGGCAAATAAAGAGAAAAAATGTGCTTGTCGGGTAAAAAAGTGGCAGATGGAAGTTGTTTTCCCGTAATTTTTGTTTATATTTGGCAGCAAATTACAAACAAAAAAATACAATTATGGATGCAACTTATATGGAATTGGTGGTAAGGCTGACGTTGGCTATGGTCTTGGGCGGAGCGATAGGTATAGAGCGTGAGTATCGTGCCAAGGAGGCAGGCTTTCGCACCCATTTCCTGGTAGCCTTGGGAAGTGCCCTCTTCTGTGTGGTGTCGCAATATGGTTTTGGTGTCGACCTGAAAGACTCTTCCCGTGTCGCAGCCCAGGTGGTGTCGGGCATCGGCTTCTTAGGTGCAGGAACCATCATCTTCCAGAAGAATGTGGTGAGAGGACTCACCACCGCTGCCGGCTTATGGGTGACAGCAGCCATAGGTCTGGCTTGCGGAACGGGCATGTTTGTCGCCGCCGTCATCACGACCGCGATGGTGCTCCTGGGACTTGAGGTGCTCAACTATCTGATACCACAGTTGGGAACCACCACAATCGAGTTGTCCTTTTCGGCTCCCTCGATAGATAGTGTGAAGCAGCTCATCAAGAGTCTGAAACAAGACAATGTAGAGGTCCATTCTTATGAGTTGAAAGACCGTCGCACGTCCAAGGGCGAGTTTTTGGAGGTGAGCATGGAACTGAAGGCGAAACGCGGTTTCCATACCCTTTGTATGCTCGACTATATGAATGATTTCTCTGATGTCACGATTTCCACGATGGAGTAGGGTCGTGAGGGGGAACAATTATTTACACTTTCTCATGATTTCTCCAGCCTTTTCCTTATCGCTGTCAAAACTGAACAGTTTATAGATGTCGGTCGCATTCTGAGGATCAACGATGTGGGGCGCCATCATGGAGAGCGCTTTCAGCCGTTCGTCGTCAAAGGTGAAAATCTTCATCAGTCTGACAGCCTGTGAGCAGGAGTAGTAGCATCCTAAGCTGGCGACCTCTATCAGGTCGAACTTGTTGTCATCGAACGATGCCTTCTTCACTTTATTATATAGTATGGAGAAGCTTTGGTTGCTGAGACTGTAGCCATAGCGTGTTCCCTCTTCGGGACAGAATGCCGGACCGAGAGTTGGTGGGGTAGGACGTTCCGGACAAACCGTAACCGTTGGTTTGCGGTTGTTGTCATCGTCAATTCTTGTACTGTAGTTGATCACTTTCTCGTTTCTGTCTTTAGCCGAAGCCGAGAGGCATAAGGCAAAGAGCATCAGGCTGGTGGCGATAATTGCCATTACTTCATTTCTCTTCATTGTCTTTACTGTTTTTGAAGGTTGGTGTTTATTACACTTCTCTAACTTCCCTTTTTTTGAAAGTAGAGCTCTTATCTTTTATAGAGTCAGTGCAAAGTTACTCCTTTCCATTGTTTAAACATGGGGATAATTCCCTAATAGTAAAAGGAAAATCCCTACAAAGTACCAAAACTGTACTTCGATGTTTCGTTTTTTTTACTTATCTTCTTGCATAGAAGCAAAAAAAAACTTACCTTTACCGCCACTTAGGGCGACATAACTATGTGTTGAGTCAATCGGCAAATAAATAAGTGTCTCTAAGGTCTTGGAAAACGGATGATTTTTTGTCTTGTAGCATAGTGAACTATGGTTCAAGATAATACTAAAAAACGAAAACTATGCGATTACCTGAATATATAATAAAGATGTTACGGAAAAAGTCGGGGAATGATTTGTATTTGCCGTCTGACTGTGAATTCCTCTCGCTTGATATAGAGAGTAATTTAGGAATCCATATTGGTGCTACAACTCTAAAGCGCCTTTTAGGATTTGCAAATGATGAGCGTACTCCTCATGCCAGCACCCTTGAAGTGTTGGCAAAATATCTTGGGTATGCTCATTGGGAAGATGCTGTAAATCAAGAGGAAAAATATAGTTCGGGTTTTGATACTCCTGAGGACGAAATACGTGCGGCTAATCTGACTGTAGGTGATCGGGTAGATATAACTTATTCGCCTGACCGGCATGTAGTTTTTGAGTATGTGGGAGATGATTATTTTGTTGTGGTAGAGCGAGAGGGAAACAAATTGGAACTTGGTGATCGTTTGCAAATCCAGAATTTTATCCTGCATCATCCTTTTTATGCAAGGAATGTTTATCGGGGAGATGAATGTCTGGGTCCCTATTCTGCTGCCGTTGTCTCAGGAATAGATACGTTAAAGCTGATAGAGAAATGATGGATTATTCTTGTTTTTCTGATAAACATCAGTCTTGTTTGGCGGAACCCTTGCCCGTTTCAGGCTTTATATGTGAGGCTTACCGTGTAAAGATATACGGCAAACTTCATTTCTTGAAAAAACTGAAAAAAGAGCACGAGGACAATATCCTTTTTCGGGAGGCCTTACGGAAAGAATTTGAAATAGGTTTTCGATTAGAGCATCCCAATATTGTAAGGTATGTCTCTTTTCATAATGATGAAATCTTAATGGAGTATGTAGATGGAGAGGACTTGTTGGCTTTCTTGAAAAATCATCCTACATACTTTGAAGATGCAGAACATTTCGATAAGTTTGTTGGTCAATTATTAAGTGCTTTGCAATATCTTCATGACAATCAGGTCCTTCATCTCGATTTGAAACCAGAGAACATCATGTTGACTCGCATTGGTTATGATGTAAAGGTGGTAGATTTGGGCTGCTGTTATTCCGATACTTTTGTTGATTCTACTGGATATACTACGCAGTATGCTGCACCAGAACAGCTTGCTGGTAGGAAGGTGGATGTTAGAACAGATATTTATGCTGTAGGCAAATTATTGGAATTGTTGCCACATCCTCCTGTATATAATAAGGTGATAAAAAGGTGTTTGAATAAAAATCCTCAAGACCGTTATCCGAGCATTGCAGATTTAAAGGCAGCTTTGGCAACAAAGAAGATAGTAAGAAAAAATATGATGTGGGTTGCATCTATAACCGTTGTGGTATTTTCCTTTCTATTGCTTTCTTTCGTGTTCAAGTTCTCTTCAGTGCCGAATCCGGCAATAAAAAACGCGTCAGTTCAGGAGGAGGCTGATACAATTAAACATCTCATCCAGAATCCGCAGAAATCAAAGAATCCAACTGCAAATCCCATTGTTGTACAGAATTCTCGTCCGGCAGTTTCGACTGTCCGGCAGAATGCAAAAAGTCAAAATTGGCAAAAGGAGATGGATGCCTCATTGGATAAAGCTTATAGACAGACAATAAGTTCTTTTTGCGATTCCATTTTTCCTTCACCGACGGTAGGTTTGGCTTGGAAGGCCAAGAGTACAGAATTTCATCATCAGGTTATAAAGATAACCTCAGACTTTCATGCAAAGTATCCCGAAGTGGAGGAATCATTGCTCTTTGCTTATGCAGAGAATAATTTTCAGAGTGTAGTAGGATATGTGTTTGGTAAGATGCAGGATAATGGTAAAAAGGCGAATCCTTAAAGCGAAAAAATGGAAATGGAAGAAATGGTCGGAGTTCCTTTCTTCCATTTTCATTTTTATTTTGTACCTTTGCCCTCGATGAAAAAAACTATATAGCCCACGTCGTATAAGCTATGGGACTTATTTTGGAATAAAATTAAAAAAAAGTTTCAGAAAAGTTTGGTAGTGTGGATAGTTTTCTATATATTTGCGGTATGTTAAACAATTAAATTGTAGAATATGACATAAACAAATAAAGACATATAGGAAAATGAAGCGTTAGCTTTTTGTTCTTGCTTTCTGAAAATCGCCAAATTTAGAAGAAGCCACAAGAGTAAAAGTTATACGCTCACGTCTGCAATACGGCGTGGGCTTTTACTCGTATTATGTGGCTTATGGTGTTTGGCGATACCTCAGGAGGCGTAGACGAAGTGAATGGTCCACGCCTTTTTCTGTCTATACCTTTTTGACCTTATGACCTAACAATCGTTTACTATAGTAGGTTCTGTGAATAATTATGTTAAACAATTAAATTCGTAAATTATGAAAATCGGAAAATTAGTATCTGGCATTTTATCAATGATTTCGTTTTTTATGACCACATTTTGGTCATGTGCTTTAGGTTTTGCAAACGCAATTAGAAATACAAGCTTTAAGCTGAAAAAATCCCAAAGAATTCTGGATTTTCGTATGGCTTTTACTTTCTGTGTCGTCTTTTTGGCAGTAGATGGTGTTTATGCTTTGAACGAAATGTCCAATGGCTCTTCTTTAAATAAAATAGCAGAGACTGTAAAAGGTTGCAATATGATAGGAGACTTCCATGAGGGGCGTGCCTGGTTTTGTAAAAACGAAAAGTATGGCTTCATAGATAAAATGGGTAATGTGATAGTACCTGCAAAATATGACCAAGTAGCCGATTTTAAGGAAGAAAGAGCTTGGGTGGCTTATAGAAATGATGAGGGGCGGTTGAAGTGTGGTTACATTGATTTAGATGGGAAAGAAGTTGTTCCCATTAAATATCAAGTACCTTTTGGTGAAGGAGAAACGCCGACAGATTTCTCGGAAGGTTTGGCTGCTTTGCCATTGCGTACAGATGAGTATGACTCACCAGTATATGGCTATATTGACAAGATGGGTAACGAGGTTATTCCTGCAAAGTTTAGCATAGCTGGTGAATTTAAGAATGGTATTGCCTTAGTTGATTTGGAAAATTATATTGATAAAACCGGCAAAGTACTGACTGGTAATGAACTTGAATTCCAAGACAAAATAGTTATATTTTCACAAGACGAAAAGATGGGATTAAAGCATTTGAATGGCAAGGTTGTTGTACCATGCAATTATGATGTCATACAGAATTTCTCAGATGGAATGGCTGCCGTATGCAAAGGACACCTGTGGGGATATGTAGATCCTTTAGGAACCTTTGTCATACCATGCTCATATCATTCGAGTAGTTATTACGATAATGGAGTTATGGATGATTGGGGAGAGTATGGAGCTCCTGATGAGGCGAATGATTTCCATGAGGGACTTGTTATGGTGATGAGAAATAGAATGGCAGGTTTTTTAAATAAACAGGGGGAAACCGCAATTCCTTTTATTTATAAAAGAGCTAAAGACTTTTCTGAAGGGTTAGCTGCTGTTAAAACTGCCTGGAAATGGGGCTTTGTTGATAAAGAGGGCAATAATGTAATTCCTTGCCAATATGATACTGTTGCTTCCTTTAAAGAAGGATTGGTGGCTGCAGTCAAAAATGGAAAATGTGGATATATAAATGCAAATGGGCAGGAAGTTGTTCCCTTTATTTTTGACAAACCTGCAGAATTTGAACCGTTACATGATTTTTGTGAAGGACTTGCTGTCATTAAAAAAAATGGTGTTTATGGCTACGTAGATAAAGAAGGCAAAAGTACATTTGACGTTGCAGCAAATAAAACTCAACAAAATTCTACTAAAAATGGTGTGATTGCTGACTATGATGAAGGAACGATATACCAAGGTGTATATGTTTTTGATGCCGTTCTTACTGATGCGCTTTTAAACAAGTCAAACGCTACGTTTACCATTACGATTAATGGAAACAATGTTTCCGTGCCCGATAATGTTCAAACAATGAGAGGATATATTTATAGATATGACTTAAATATTAGTGTTGGCTATGAACATCCTAATGGTATTCATTATGTCTCTTTGCAAATAAAACCTAATGACAGAGAAGGAACAGAATGGGTCGGTTCTTACCAAGTTCCTGGAACTTGTTACGATGTTGTTTTGAAATTGAGAGAATGCAAGCAGCAAGGTAGTGTGTTTGAGGTTACAAAAGAGGGGAAAACTGAAGAACTCTAAGATATTTTGATAATAGTTTTGTTGTTTGTACAATAAATCACTTAATTTTAAAAAACATGAAAAAAGTTTTGTATGTTTTCGTTGCTATCATAGGTATGTTGGCAATAACATCTTGCGTGGACAGACAGCAGTGTGTTGGTAATTGGGTAAGCGATAGTGTTACCGATGAAGGTTTCACAGGAAAATTTTATCTTGATTTGCGTGAAAACGGAACTGCTACTTTGAACATAAAAGGAAGTGGAGCAGTAGAGGAAGAAGGGATGAACATCAAGGTAGGTGTTAGCGCTAAGATAAATGGAAAATGGGATGTATCAATGGGATTTATGGATTTGGAGCTTGATCCTGATAAGGTGAAGTGTTCTATAGATAATATAAGCACGGGTAATAAAAGTATTGACGCCTTGATCCAATTGTTTTTGAACGATCCTGAAGCCAAGAAACAAATGGTGGAAGAATTTAAAAGAGAGTTGAATGTTAATGATTTCAATGGTTCTCTTGAAGTCGAATTTGATGGTGACAATGTTATGAAACTGACAGGAAATGATGGAGTGGTACTGACGTTTCATAAAGTATAAAAAATAGAATGCTTTTCTGAAAAAATGGAAATGGAAGAAATGGTCGGAAACCTTTCTTCTGTTTCCATTTTAATTTTGTACCTTTGCCCTCAATGAAAAAAAATATATAGCCCACGTCGTATAAGCTATAGGACTTATTTTGGAATAAAATTAAAAAAAAGTTTCAGAAAAGTTTGGTAGTGTGGATGGTTTTCTATATATTTGCGGTATGTTAAACAATTAAATTGTAAAATATGACATAAACAAATAAAGACATATAGGAAAATGAAGCGTTAGCTTTTTGTTCTTGCTTCCTGAAAATCGCCAAATTTAAAAGAAGCCACAAAGAGTAAAGGTTAGACGCTCACGCCTGCAATACGGCGTGGGCTTTTACTCGTATTATGTGGCTTATGGTGTTTGGCGATACCTCAGGAGGCGTAGACGAAGTAAATGGTCCACGCCTTTTTCTGTCTATACTTTTCGACCTTTAGGACCTTAATAGTTTTATTATAATTTAAGTGTATATGTTTTACAAAAATCAAATTGAAAAAATAATGTCTGAGGCGGGGTTTTCTGATTCAGATCGTGCATTGTTTGGGCGAGTAGTTGAAATCTACGTATTTAATGGTAAAGGTGAGAAAGCTTTAGGTGATGAAAGATTGAAAGTTTTGCTATCAAAAATAGAAAAGCAGGGCCTTTATGAGGAATTGAAGAATTTGCTCAGTCGTAAAATTGATACTTCTCCAAAGGATCCTATTACGGGAGAGGAGGTTTCTTTGGTTCATTAAATACTATTTGTAATAAATACCCAGAGAGGTCTAATATTCAACTTTATATTATAAGTGTTATAGAATATTATTTCTGAAAAAGCGAAGCTTTTATTATATAATGCTTCTATGAAATAGTTCGTTAATCATTAATTAAAAAAAGTAGTGTAAAAATATGGCATTTTGTAAAAATTGTGGAAACAAGTTGGAAGATGGAACTAAGTTCTGTCCTAAGTGTGGAAATCCTACAGGTGGTTCATGGTCAAATGAAAATGTTAATGATACAGTCTGGAATATAGCATTTACTGCCCCTATTGACGAGAAAATTAAGTTAGAAATAATAAAAGTTCTGATGAATGATCTTGGAATGGATAAAAGCTATGCAGAAGAGCGTGTTAAATTTGCCCCTTGTATTGTGGCAGAAGGTTTAAAACATGATGTCGTGGAAACCATCGCTCATAAGTTGCAAGCATTGGGAGTTTCTGTCAGCATTAATAGTTATGCTGTAACAAATATGTCTAATTCACAATCTGTAAACCAAGAACAAGCTGTGAATCAATTTGAGCCAGATACCGAAAAATCAGGCAAGTTAGGCTGTTGGTCAAAAATTCTTTATGCTATTGGGGTACTTATTTTTCTTGGATACTTAGCTGAAAAATGTGGAGGCGATGATACAAACGTGGATGAGGGAAATGCTTCACAAGCTACTGAGCAAGTTGTGAGTGACGAAGGTCAAGAGGAGACGGATAAGGTTGCCAAGGCTGGATATGATGATGGCTATAATTGTGCATTTACTAATTCGGAGGATATGGAGTATCATGAAGGAGAAAATGAAGAGTCTGTGAGAACCTCCTATTATATTAAGGGCTTTAACACAAAGAATGATAAATACTATAAAATTTATCGTGAAAATTTTTGGAAGGGATATAAAGATGGTGTAAAAGCTCGATGAGATCATTTGAAAAAGTGAATTTACTTTAAATGTAGCAATAGCCTTGGTTAGTTATTTCCTGCTCTTGGCGTTAGCTAACTTTGGCTATAGCTACGTACTATAGTTGTTCAAATAACTTTAGTACACAGCTATAGCCATAAAATACCTTAAAGTGAGACTATTCGTTTTTTGAATATGTCGAATTGCTTGGCTTTTGGACTTTTTGAACATAGCTTATTTTTTTCAAGAACACTTTTTTTATCGGACTCGTATATGAATTATATTTTAAAATTTGAAGGAAATACAATAAATTATTTGGATCATGACATTCTTGTCTTATTAAATGCAATTAGTAATGTTGACAAGCAGTATTTATCATATGCCGAATATAATGCAAATGCAGAAGATAGAAAAGATCAGATAGATCAACTGGAACGTGTTTTTGCATATGAACTTTATTATCAATGGTCTTTGCTTAAAGATGACAACATGGTTCTAAATGGTGAAATTGGGAAAATATTGAATGATAAGTATTGGTATCCTGATATGGTACTACATGGCGGACAAGGTGACCCTGAAAATAATAGGGTTGTAGTCGAAATAAAGCGTGAATGCATGGTCAAAGGGAATTATAAAGTAATTCTTGAAGATTTCAAAAAACTATCAAGTTTTTTGAAATCTGAAGAAAAGAGTTCGCAAGACGACTGTAAATTTAGAAATTACAAAAATGCAGTTTTTATTCTATTAAAAGGGAAAAATGAGAAAATTTCCGATATGTTAAAAGCGAAAAAAGTTTCGCAAGACGAAATTAATGGTAATATTATCTGTTTAACGTATAATGGAGAAGAAATAGAAATTTCGAGATTATCTTATTTGATGTAATATTATCGTTGTCCATTGTTTTGCAGGGATTATCTGCAATTTCGTAGGATATTTGCTGCTTTTTCCTTGTCACTATCGAAGGTGAATATGCGGTAGATATCTGTTGCATTCTGCAAATCTACTATGCGGGGAGCCATCATGCTGAGGACTTTCGTCTTGCTATCGTCAAAAGAGAAAATCTTCATGATGCGAACGACCTGGGCACAGGAATAATAGCATCCGAGACTTGCTACTTCAATCAAGTCGAACTTGTTGTCATCAAAGCTTGCCTTCTTCACCTTATTATATAGTTTGGAGAAGGAAGCATCATCGAGACAATAGCCGTAATCCATTCTGCCATCTGGATCACATCTTCCATCGTAGATGGGTGGGGTAGGGTGTTGTGGCTGCTGTACATTCGATGTTTGGCTGTTTGGTTCTATGATTCTTGTATCGTACTGCACAACCTTTCCGTTTCTGTCGAAGAATACCGTGATGTACTTGGAATCTCCAAACAGATTATTATATTTAGCATATTCCCATTTGTCCCCATACATGTCGAAACTGGTGAGTTTCGGTTCTCCCAAGATGGCAATCACTTCTTGTTTGGTCATTCCGCGCTCTACGTTTCTCTTTCCTTTAGCCGATGCTGACATACATACGGCAAACATCAATATTGTTGTGGCAATCAGTGCCATCAGTTCATTTCTTTTCATAATCGTTACTGTTTTTGAAGGTTGCTAATCATTTACTGAAACATTCTTGTTGTTTTGTTTCGCTTGCAAAAGTATGCTTTTCTTGTGAGATGGTGTGGAATAAATCCCTAAACTTGAAAGGAAAATCCCTATCGTGTGGGATTCATACACTTGGGAGTTGCTAAATCCTTCGGGGGATGCCTTGTTCCTTCAGAATTTGCGGGTTTCAACAAAAATAATAAATCAGAAAAGTCCATGAACAGGAGTGAATGCTCATGGACTTTATTCCTTAAATGAATGGTATCATGTAAAAAGGAAGCAACAATGTGTTGCCGTCTTTTTGTAAATCCTTGGTGTAAATCAAATAGCGTTGCGCAACAATCTTCGAGTATTTCTCGTAGAAGTTATCAAGTGAGACATGGGTTTTGTAGCCAGAAGATTTTACTTCAATTGGATACAGTTTGGTGCCGTTCGAGATAAGGAAGTCAATTTCGTAGTAATGCTTTTCGTCTTTTTTCCATGTGTGGTAAAAAAGTCTGTTTCCAGAGGCGGTAAGCATTTGTGCTGCAAGATTCTCATATATGTATCCTAAGTTAGCTGCAAGTTTGTCACTTAGCAGCTTAGAATAGATAATATTTTCAGTGAAAGATTTGTCCCAGAAAGCTAAGGTTACAAACAAACCAGTATCTGCAACAAACATCTTGAATTTTTCGAAATTGGTGCTCAGTGGCATTCCTACATTGGGGTCATCAACGTGGTAAGCCATATTGGTAATCTTGCTATCTTCCAATGTCTTGAGAAGTTCCAGCATTTTCTCCTCATTTGTTTCTCCTATTATTGATGATGGAACATAACGTGAAGCGTTACGCGAAAGGGCTGCTGGTATGGATAGAAACATTTTAGATGCACGTCCAGAAGTGTCTATCTTTAGCAAATCATCTTCATAGAGCTTAATGATTTTACGTTTAGTCTCATCTACCTTGCTCAGATTATTGGTTTCAATATAGGTGTTGATGGCTTGTGGCATACCTCCAACCAACATATAGAGGCGTAAGTTTCTTATTGCTTCTCGATGAGCTGCTCCCAAAGGGAGTTTCTTCTCCCAGAACTTGGCGAGAATGTTGATGGATGTTTGGTCACCTATAGCCCATCTGAATTCCTCGTAATCCAAAGGGTGCATTTCTATTCTGTCTTCTTCGCTTGGAATGGTAATGTCTTTGGTGTTCTTTTTCACGCTAATCAGTGAACCTGTCTCAATATAGTCGTAACGACCATCTTGTACAAGGTATTTGATGGCTTGGCGAGCAAGTGGGCATTGCTGCACTTCATCGAAAACAATGACTGAATTTCGGTCAACCAGTTCTACGTGATAAGTTTGCTGTAATTTGAGGAATAACAAGTCCATGTCCATCAAGTCTTCAAAAAGATCTTTTACTTCTTTTCTTGCTTTATTGAAGTCGATGATGATACATGATTGATATTCCTTTCGAGCAAATTCTTCCACGACAGTTGATTTCCCTACACGTCGAGCTCCTTCTATCAAGAGTGCTGTTTTCCCTAGATTCTCTTCTTTCCATTTGAGAATCTTATCGTATATTTTGCGTCTGAAAATTCTTTGTACCATATTATTTTTTCTTTATTCTGCTGCAAAGATACGGAAAATATCTGAAAATGAACAAGATAAGTGAAGAAAATCCGATTCCCCCGAAATTTTTTATCGCGAAATATCCGATTCCCCCGAAATTTTTTATTGCGAAATATCCGATTCCCCCGAAATTTGATGTGCGTTGGGAGGTGTCTTTAATAAGAAAAGTCCGTAGGAATTTGTTTCCCCACGGACTTTCTTATTATATTGTTATTGAAGCTTCTGCCTTGACGTTCTGGATAATAGCTATAAATCAAGTAACCATTTCCATACAGGTATCACTTCTATTTTCTTGTCTTTTACAATAATCTCTTCTTCCAACTCGTAAGTTAGGATTATGAGACGCTTGCAATCCAATACCTTGGACAGTTTGATAAGGGCAGTAGATTCTCTTTCCCAAGTTTCTGTAGATTTTTTGGGATTGTAGCTTACTTGTATAGCCATTGCTGCATCAGGTATATAAAAGTCTACTTCTATATTTTTATTATAAAAGAAAACTTGTTCGTCTAACCCATATCTTCGTAATAGTTCCATTGCAACCATATTCTCTAATAATGATGTGTCTATATCCATGGCAAGGATACTGATAATACCGTTATCTACAAAATAGTATTTAGGGTTGGTCTCACGTTGTGTGAGATTGTCTGCGATATTCTTGATAGGATAAATTAAGAAAGCATCTTTAGAATATTCAATATAATTGATGAGAGTTGGTTTGCTGAGTTTAGCACCAGTAGATGCTATTATATTGGTGAGTCGTGTGAAAGAAATTGGTTGCTTCACGCTCTCTGCTAATTTTCGGAAAAGTATGCGAAGTGAGAACTGGTTCTCTATTTTGTTGCGAGAGGCTATGTCGCCGAGGTAAATCTTTTGATATACACTATTGATATAATCTCTTTTAGATGCCAGTTTTGCACCTTCAGGAAAACCTCCAAAATGAAAATAGCTTTCAAAATATCTTTGTACTTTTGCTCTTCCTGATGTGGTCGCGATGGTATCTGTGTCATACGAAATCTCATTGGCATTCAGAAATTCTGAGAAACTATATGGCATAATGTGTTTAGTGATATAGCGACCTCCCAAGGTCGTTGCCACATCACTGCTAAGCATTTTAGCGTTGCTGCCTGTTATATAGACTTTGTACTTGTTGTCAGCTAAACGTCGTGCAAATTTATCCCAACCATCTATGTTTTGTATTTCATCAAGAAATAGAATTGGACGTTTGTCAGACATCATACCATGAACCTCAAGGATGAGGTTTAGTTCTTGCGCAGTCATGCCCATCAATCGCTCATCCTCAAAATTGAGATAGAGCATAGAGTTCCAACTGATACCTTGTTTCAGATATTGTTGAATTTGCTGATAAAGCATGAATGATTTGCCGGCTCGTCTTACGCCTATCAAGACATAGTTGGCAAACTCTTCCATTTGGATGTCTCTTGGGACAATATGCTGTAATTCTATCTCTTTTCTATTTTCCAAGAGTATTTCTCTGATAACTTCTTTTTGTATCATAATCTCTTTTTGTTTAGTTGATTTTGCAAAAATACGATTATTTTGTTAAATCGACAAAACAAAATGGCGTTTTTTACATAAAAAGATGGAAGTAGTAAAAAATAAGAGCTAAATATACCTAATTCAAGTTTCGTAAGTTCAGAAGTTAAAGGAGTTAAAGGAGTTATCGCTCCCTACGGTCGCTGAGGAGTTAAGACAACAGTCTTTTTGGCGTAGTTATTAAGCTGCAAGACATACGTCTTAACTCCTTTAACTTCCCCCCAAAAGCTACAAAATCTCCCCCTTTGTTATTTCAGAAAAGCAGCGATTTTGTTCATGGGGATGCCGAAGTTGAAGTTGTCAGTACCCCTCAGCTTCGCAAAGTTGACGGCAACTAATCGTCCCTTGCTGTCAATGACGGGACTGCCGCTTGAGCCTTGCATGGTAGGGATGCTGTATAACACCCTGTCTCCGTCTGGCAACTGGGTTACCTTTCCGCTTGTCATTTGAACTTGGATGCCTTGTTTGGTAGTAGCCAGGGTAGGACCGGCATTGTAGCCAATCATATAAAGTTGTTGGTCTATATGAAGAATCTTGTCATTGTGAGAGGAGAACATATTTTTCACCTTATCGATGACGTTTTCGTCTATCGTTCCGTCGGTTCTGAACACGTGAGCCTCGTCAGGAGTCTTCTTGTTCTTTAGTTGGATGGTGGCTAAGTCAGTATTTTCTTTGTCAGAAACTTTTATCACCACACAAGGGTTTTTGTCCAAGAAGTCTCTGTCGGAATTGACAAAGGTGTTGTCGTAGGCGATTCCGATTTCGCAAACCGCTGTAATGCTTAGTTCATCCAATGAAACGTGGTCGTCCATGGATTCCCTTACGCTGTTCAGTGTGTTGAACTGCTCTTCCAGTTCGCTTTGTTGCGAGGCAATTTCCTGCAGTCTTTCCGTATTCTCGTATGCATTACCATAGAAATCGTAAGAATAGCAATCACTCTTTTGACTCTCTAAGTTTTGGTATTCTTGCGATAAGGCACTCATCTGTGCGGCGTAGTATGCCTTGATGGAAGCCACCATGTTGTTGTAACTTTCTTTTACTGCCGTTTTGTCGATAGAGGGTTGGGCTACATGGCGGTTTGTCATGATAGTTCCTTGCTTGTCTATGAAGAAGCCGGTTCCCGTTAAGATTTGTCGTTTGTTTTTGATGTCAGCATATTCGAAAGCCAGGTTTTCGAGATTGCCCTCCTGGTCGATCCCGGTGAAGTATATGCTGTTGCCATTAGGTAATTTCATGACATAATAGTACTCGTTCAAAATCAGGACAACACCTGTTTTTGATTCGTCAAATAAGTCTTGGGCTGTTTTCTCGTTGCAACTTACTAATGATAATAGCAAGAGAATAAATGCGGTAATTTTCTTCATTGATCAAAGTCTTTTGTTTTTGTTGCAAAAGTAACTCTTTTTTTATTATTTTCCAAACGTTTTATGCAGATTTTGAAAAAGTTATCTTTATGGGGAGTTAAAGAAGTTAAGGGAACTGAAGTTTCGCAAGTTTTGTCCCACACGCCCTGAAGGGGCAGAAGCTCTTAGCCCAGGGCATCGCCCTGGGTATAATGCCAATGTGCAAGGCGCCCTGTAAGGGCAAAAGCTTTACATATCGCAAAGAATTTTCATTTTTTATTAGGTGTTTTTTAAAGCTTTTGCCCTTACAGGGCGCCAGGCTAACGCCCACAAACCCAGGGCGTTGCCCTGGGCTAAGAGTTTCTGCCCCTTCAGGGCGTGCTGCGTATTACAAACCGTACAGGTCGATAAAATTCCCTCTTATCTCCTCCTATACCAGCGATTTGAATCATTTTTAACTCAAGCTCTTCCGCAAGGCGGGTTCATCCCCGCACAAAAAAACGCAGCTCTGCTGCTGGCGTAGACCTCTGATGGTCCGCCAACCATAGAATGAAATGGTTACGAGCGACGAGGAGGAGCGGTTTCCTCTTCTTCCCTGAGGGGAGAAGACCGAGATGAGAGGTGGACCCTCCCTTAAGGGTAAGGGAGGACTGGTGGGTTTTCGAAAGACCCTTCTTTAATGGTAAAGAAGGACGGGTTGATTTTAGAAAAAACTTAAGGTTCAAGGGAAGTACTGGTGGGTTTTCGAAAAACCTCCTTAGCATTAAGAGAGGTTTTTCGAAAGCCCCATTTCAAGCCCTATTTTCTAAAAAATAAAGCATATTTTTTGATCGTCAGCAAAAAATATCAAAATCTGATACGTAATCCAACATAATTTAGTATTTTTGCAATAAAATCAAAAGCGAATATGACGCAGGATTGCTTGAATTCAACTTCTACAACCGACGTAAGCAAACGCTTACCAAAGGGCATTCACGTTACTGGGGCTGATGACAAATCGGATCCAGGTATAGAAGGAACGCCCTGGGGTTACCTGTTCATTCACAACAAGACAGCCCAGGCTTTTGAGAATGAGATGAAAGACTATAACGAGAAAAATCCCAATTCAGCCGTACCTTGTTTCATTCACCGCACTTTGAGGTACAGACAAAAGAACGAGAAAGGTGGAGTAAAGAAAGAATTACAGCCATCCATCAGTGGACTCGTATTCTTGCAGGGCAAAACAAAAGTCCTCCAAGCATTCCTAAAGAATTATTATCCGCAATACCACTTGGTGAAAGACCGATGCAAGGGAGTTCCTGCCTCCATCAAGGACAAGGTTATGCAACCATTCATGACAGTATTGAAGGATAATCCAGAAAGAGTAACGTTTCTGAGAGACCCATTCGAGAAGTTTGCCAAAGACCATGTAAAGCTGCGTGTACTCACCGGCATTTTTGCAGGATGCGAAGGCTATATCGTCCGCATAGACCGCGACCGCCAACTCGTCTTCGACTTTGGAGGTTATGCTGTTGCCATCCGTGGCGTCCACAAAGAGGACTTCGAGGTCGTCGAGAAGTAAAAAAGTACCAATAAGATACAGAACTTTCGCATGTGGCTTAAGTCAATTAGTGTCAAATATTTAAGGTTTTTCTTGGTGGTTACGAAAGTAAGTTGTAAATTTGCAGGCAAGGATTAGAATAAAGGAGAATGTATTATGTTGACAAATAATGTATCTCAAGATAGGACCATTCCTTATTGGGATGAAATCAAGAAATTAAGCATTGAGGATAAATATTCCTTGATAGCTAAAATTGAGTCCTCTTTAGGCGATGTTGATATGAGTGAGTCGACTAATTCGATTCATGGGATACCACGTGAGGTGATGATTGCGGCTGCAGAACATGCTCTGAAGGAAAATAGAGCAGGTCGCTGCATTCTAAATTCGCAAGTTGAGTCTTATATTAAAGCAAAAAGAGGGTGGAAGTAGTTTGGTCAGACTTGGCTTTGACGCAATTAGATGAAGTCATTGACTATGTGGAAGAACATTTTAGAGGAATATGATAAATAGGTCTAATGTCAGAAAAATGGTAGAAAAACACCGAATTTAATAATGGAATTGGACTTTCGCAAGTTCAGAAGTTATAGACAGATTAATATGAAGCAAAAACTCTTCAAAAATTTGGTAGTTTCACAGAAAACCCTTATCTTTGCTACGAATTAAATATGAAGTTATGGCACGGTTAACATTACAGGTAGATAGCCCATCTTTGTTGGAGCAATTAAAGAATGTCCTCTCTCTTATGAGAGGCGTTAAAATAGTTTCTGACTCCCCTGTTTCAAGGAGTGCTGCTTTGGAAGATGTTCCAAACGCAGAAACTTTGGCAGCAATGAAAGAGGCAGAGAGTGGTCATGATGCAGGAGTAGTTCGAGTAGATAGCTTAGAAAGTTTCATGGCATCAATGGAGGAATAGAGTTTATGAAAGAAATTCGAAAGACCTCGCAGTTCAAGAAAGATTATAAGCGTTTTAAGAATGATAAAGAATTTGTAGAAACGCTTATGGAGATAGTTAAGCTTTTGGCAGAAGGCAATCAGATACCGGAAGAATATAATCCTCATCCTTTGAAAGGTAACTGGAAGAACTATATGGAATGCCATATAGAGAATGATACACTTTTGATTTGGTTTGATAAGAACAATAACGCAATAGTATTAGTTCGTTTAGGTTCGCATTCTGAGTTATTTGGTAAAGGACGTAAGCGCTGATGTCATTCATTAAATGCCAATGAAGGTCATAAGATTTCTGCCATAACCCTGATGGGAACCTGTCCAAAGTCGAATAAAAAGTATTATCATCACCGCATCCAGCATTGTGTCCCTGCGTTCCCATCAACAGCAATCCCCATGTCCCTGCAGTCGCATCAGCAGCACCCCCCATGTCCCTGCGGTTTATCCCGCACAAAAAACCGCAGCTCTGCTGCTGGCGTAGACCTCTGATGGTCCGCCAACCATAGAATGAAATGGTTACGAGCGACGTTTCTGTCCCCTACAAGGGGAACCGAAGGGGTCGTAAAGACTATTGAGAGGAGCGGTTTCCTCTTTTCCCCTGAGGGGAGAAGACCGAGATGAGAGGTGGAGCCTTCTTTAATGGTAAAGAAGGACGGGTTGATTTTAGAAAAAAACTTAAGGTTAAGGGAGGACTGGTGGGTTTTCGAAAAACCTCTCTTAATGCTAAGGTAGTTTTTCGAAAGCCTTTTTCAAGGCCGATTTACAAAAAAATAAAGCATATTTTTTGATCGTCAGCAAAAAATATCAAAATCAGATACGTAATCCCACATAATTTAGTATTTTTGCAATAAAATCAAAAGCGAATATGACGCAGGATTGACTATGTCTCAATGTGTGTTCCGCAGGATCAAGAAAACGGCAAAGGACAAATTGATAGACTTACTAGCTCATAGATGGCAGCTGGCTACTGTTACAGCTTGGGCATGAAGCAAAAACTCCTCCCCAAATTTGGTTGTTTCACAGAAAACCCTTATATTTGCAGTCAAAAAAGGAGATACAATTATGGATACAGCTACATATACATTAGATGTCCCTACAACCGATATTTCTCTTTTCAAATCATTGATTAAGAAATTCGGGTGGGTTGCCAAAAAGCAAAAAGCCCCTAAGACTTGTAGATTAGACAAGGCATTAGAAGCAGCAAAGAATGAAAAACTCTTTGCGACTAATGATTTGGATGAATTAATGAAGAGTCTTGCGGAATGATGAAATATACTGTTAAGTATTCAACTTTGTTTAAAAAGTCATTTAAAAAATGCATGAAACGAGGTTGCTCTGTGGATAAATTTCGTAAAGTCATTTCTATTTTGTCAGAAACAGGAACTTTACCACCAGAATATAAACCACATCTTTTAAAGTCAAACTATAAAGGATGTATGGAATGTCATATTACTTCCGATTGGCTTTTAGTTTGGAAACAAAATGATAAAGAATTGATTCTGATTTTAACCGATACAGGTACACATAGTGACATTTTTGGTTGGTAGCTCACTAACATGAGTTATCTGAGTAAAATGTTATAGTAAGGTGCGTATATCACCATTACTCACCCGACTGATGGAGGGGGAGCAAGACTTCATGTCCCTAATTCCATGTAATTTACTCTTCGGTGAATACATAGAGGACAATACTGGTATGTCTAACTCATTGATTGAATAAAGAATTTTAGGAGAAGCGTGATGCTGCAATGAAAAGATTCATGGCATCAAAGGAAAGAAAAAGAAAGCGTATGGCAGAGTTAGAGCAGATGTTCCGTCAGGATTATTTAGCTCGTACAGGAGAAGAGCCAAAGTTTGTAAATGTTTGGTGACATGAAACAGCTTTCTTTGAAAATGATTAAATCCCTACGGCTCCACCTTCAAGCATCTATTCGTGTCCCTGCGTTCCCATCAGAAGTTCTTCCGCAAGGCGGGTTCATCCCCGCACAAAAAACCGCAGCTCCGCTGCTGGCGTAGACCTCTGCTGGTCCGCCAACCATAGAATGAAATGGTTCCGAGCGACGTTTCTGTCCCCTACAAGGGGAACCGAAGGGGTCGTAAAGACTATTGAGAGGAGCGGTTTCCTCTTCTTCCCTGAGGGGAGAAGACCGAGATGAGAGGTGGACCCTCCCTTAAGGTTAAGGGAGGACTGGTGGGTTTTCGAAAGAGCCTTCTTTAATGGGAAAAAGCGGTGCAAATGAGCGCAATGAAAGTTCACTTTCAAATTGCCGAGTGCAGCCCGCTTTATCAAAAAAAGAAGGAGAATTGCAGAAAGATTCAGTTTGGGCAAAATTTGCCTACACTGCCTCAGACGGCAAAACATATCAGGTTGATTATTATAATTTAGATGTTATAATATCTGTTGGTAATGGCGTAACGAGTCTCATGATCGTTGGCTCATTATAGATGATAGTCTCTATCATTGTGGTCATTCATTAAATGCCAATGGTGGTCACAAGATTTCCGCCATAGCCCTGATGGGAACCTCTCCAGAGTCGATCCTGTCCAAAGTCGAATAAAAAGTATTTTCATTACCTATCAAGGCTGTCCCTAAGCAGCAAGCAACCCCTTAGCAAATCCTTGAGTGAAGGCGGGTTCATCCCCGCACAAAAAACCGCAGCTCCGCTGCTGGCGTAGACCTCTGATGGTCCGCCAACCTTATAGCGTAGCGGTTTGAGCACCGAGTAGGGCGGTTTCCTCTTCTTCCCTGAGGGGAGAAGACCGAGATGAGAGGTGGACCCTCCCTTAAGGGTAAGGGAGGACTGGTGGGTTTTCGAAAAGACTCTTAAGGCTAAGGGAGTACTTGTGGTTTTTCGAAGGTTCAAGAAATTACTTTTACTTTTTCGAAGTTCAAGAAAGTACTTGTAGGCTTTCGAAAAACCTCTCTTAATGCTAAGGAGGTTTTTCGAAAGCCTTTTTTAAGCCCTATTTCCTAAAAAGATACCATATTTTTAAATTATAAATAGAAAAAAGATAAAATCTTATACGTAATCCAACATAAATTAGTATTTTTGCAATAAAATCACACTTTTCATAAAAAAAGTGCGACGAAAGTAAAAGTTATGTGCATAGGCTGCGTGCCAAATAAAAACTCAATTAAACAATTCAGATGATGCACATTATGAAAAAACCGACAAAGCTACGACAACCATCGGGTATGGTTGCAGCAAAAGACATAAAGTAGAAAGCGAATATGACGCAGGATTGCTTGAATTCACTTTCTACAGCCGACGTAAACACACGTTTACCAAAGGGCATCCACGTTACTGGGGCTGATGACAAATCGGATCCAGCTATAGAAGGAATGCCCTGGGGTTAGCATTTTAAAATCGACAAGAAAACTATACTTGACTTATTATATTCAAAGACATACCGATAACAGTTAAAGGTGAGAAGGATAAGTCTTATCAAGCAACATCTGTAACCTCTTAATGGGAAGAACAGGGCGAAATGTAGTACAGAGTGATTTTAATAAGCTTGACAGACTTGATGCCAAAATATAAATATTCTAAAAGGATACCCTTAAAAATTCATTATTGCATAAATATATTATATTTGCAGTGGTTATGGATAAGAATGAAATTTCACTAAGAATAATTGGCAAGAATGGGGATGAACCCCTTTCTCCTGCCAACTTTGACATCGGGCAGATACGATTTTTGCTCGATGAGGTGGAGAATTTGTTATATCCAGACAGAAAAAAGCGTAAAGATCGCCCTACAATTTCTTATGAATTGAAGGAAGGTTCAGTACTGAATGTGTTCAAAACTTCCATGCAAAGTGTTCTCTTAGTGTCGTCTATGCTTGGAGTTATTGAGCAGGAGAATGGCTATATTGATAAGCTGGAAGTGGCTAGTGCACAAGCGATAGAAAATCTTCAGTCTTTTGCCTTGCGCCATAACTATGACATAGAAATAGGCACTTCTGACAAACCACAACGCATCTTTAAGATTACTCCAACTACTCATTATGTCCGCCGTGAGAATATCTTGGTGGATATTGAGTGCTATTATTATGGTACATTGACCGATGCAGGTGGAAAGGACAAAGCTAACATTCATTTAGATACAAAGGATGCAGGCTCCTTGACAATACGAACAGACAAGGAATATTTAGCTGGCTATCAGGGAAATCCACTCTATAAAAAATTTGGTGTACGAGTTCGGGCTAAGAAGAATATTCTTACAGGCGATATAGATAAGTCAACTTTGGTCTTGGTGGAATTGATGGACTATCACCCCAAGTTCGATGAGGATTATCTACAGGGCTTGATTCGTAAGGCTACTCCAAAGTGGAAAGATGTGAATGCTGACGAATGGTTGACTAATATAAGAGGAGGGCTTGCCTGATGGAACAGAATTGCGTACTGTTGGACACCAGTTTCTTCATTCGCTTGTTGAATGAAGAAGACCCTTTGCATGAAAATGCTTTTGGGTATTTCAGATATTTCTTGGAGCATGATTTCGTGATAAAGATCAGCACCATTCAATTTTAATCATGCTCAACGAGCAGGAAAGATGATAGCAGAGGTTTATGCTGAGAAGAAAAAGCGCGGTGCAACCATTGCTCCAAGAGCCGTAGTACCTAATGATACCAAGATGTTTGCGCAAGCTGATGTGGAACCTGACATCAACTTTTATGGTACAGCGGATGTCGAATGCAAGAAGGTGTATGATATGATAAAGACTTCGGAAGGCAAATTGTCTTTTGACTTTATTGATATAACAATTCCTTATACAACCTTCTTTGGATTACTTGATTTTAAGGAGTAAATACTGATATGTTTTCTGTCATAGAAAGCTGTAATATGAATAAGTAATCTCCTGGATGGTATATCAAGGAGCTGGTTAGTCGTCTTACATCTAAAGCAAGCATTAAGTTAGATAAAGTGGTGTTTTAGCCTTGTTTTATACAAAAAATAAATGTTAAATTCAGTGATTTCTTATTTTTAACTTCTTCTGAACCGCCTTTAAATAAAGGCGGTTCAGAGGGTGTATGGAAATATAGATGGTTACAATACTCTGTATTCCCTGTAAACACTGGAGATGGAGTTGTATTATCATAGGGGTTGGATGCTTACAAAAGATACAAAATTACTTTTTTCAAAAAACTGATAGGTGTAACTACTTGTTATATAGTGGGGACGCTATATTGGTGTTTTTAGAATACATACATTA
Source organism: Segatella intestinalis (assembly GCF_029348455.1). NCBI lineage: Bacteria > Pseudomonadati > Bacteroidota > Bacteroidia > Bacteroidales > Prevotellaceae > Segatella > Segatella intestinalis. The sequence goes on along the minus strand of NZ_JARJVV010000004.1, from coordinate 13,562 downwards.
TGGCGAAGCGTAAAGTAAACATAACCAATAACAGTATATCAAATACCGTAACCAAAGATATAAACAAGGCTATTTGTGAGTATCTATGGAATGGATTTGATGCTAATGCTTCACAACTGAGTATAAAATATACAAAGAATGCCTTCAATATAACTTCTCTTGAAATTCTAGATAATGGAGAAGGTATTGATAGGTCTTCATTGCAGGAAACTTTTGGCTGTTTCCAAGATTCTCAAAAGTTACATACTTATCAGTGGAGTTCACAGGTCAAAGGTAAGAAAGGAAAAGGTAGATATTCGTTCAACTGTTTTGCTTCGAAAGCTGATTGGGTGACAGTATATAAAGATAAAGAAAGTCATTATATTCGGCATAAAATCACAATTAAAAAAGGTGATAATCAAAACTATGATGACAATGAGCAAGAAACAAAACCTTCTTCTGTAAAGAAGACTGGGACGACTGTGTCTTTCTCTGATATAAATCTGCCATCCGATTTCTTTGATAGTGAAGTGTTTCTTGATTATTTGAAGAAAGAATTTGCTGTTTTCTTGTTTTTGAACAAGGCTCAGTTTAAGGAAATATTAATTAATGGAGAAAAACTTGATTATGAAGATGTTATTGAAGATTCTGATAATAAAGTAATTCAGATAGAAGGTGACAGAACCACTTTTTATTTTAATGTAACTTACATCCGTTGGAAAGAAAAGATGAAAGAGAACTACAGCATGTATTTTTTGGACTCTTCTCAGACGGAGAAATTCGAAAGAACTACAACCTTTAATAATAAGGATACAAAATTTCATCATAGTCTTTATATCTCATCTGATTATTTTAATCATTTTGTAGATGACGCAACTGGTGAGAAAAACTTGTTCGGTACTGATAATACATCTCCTAAAGACAAGGTATTTAAGACGTTAGTTAAGAAATTAAAGTGTTTTCTTGAGGAAAAGCAAAAGAAATATGTTGCCGAAGTTGCGAGTAAGAAATTGCTTGAAAAATATCAGTCTAAAGGTATTATTAGACAACCGCAGAATGATTATGACAAAATACTCGTCGAAGACTTAAAGAAGACAATTTCAGCCATGTATGAGGTGCAGCCTAAGATTTTCACAAACCTTCAAGATGATCAGGCAAAAACGTTAGTCGGAGTAGTCGAGCTACTTTTACAAACGGATAAACGTGAAGATTTGATTAGCATTATGGAAAGTGTGGTTAAATTGTCTGATGATGAACGGCACAATTTAGCTTCTGTATTGAAAACTACGGATCTCGCTCGTATTACAGATACAATTCGGCTCATACAGAATCGTATTCGTACCATATCAGCTTTAAAAGTAGCAGTAAAACCTGAGAATGGTATGAACGAGGTAGATGATTTACAGAAGTTAGTAGAGCAGTCATTTTGGATTTTTGGTGAGGAGTACAATATTGTCACACAAGCAGAACCTGATTTCAACCAGGCCCTAATGGAGTACTTAGACAAATTATATGATACAGTCCCTGGTATAAGCAAAAGCAATTATAGTAAAGATAAGATTGAGCATCCTGATGTAAATAAAGAGATGGATATATTTGCTTTTCGCCAGAATATTCAGAGCTCAACAATAGATAATATTGTAGTTGAGCTTAAACATCCAACAGTCAAACTGGGTGAAAAAGAACTTAGTCAAGTAAAAACTTATATGAATGTTATTATGAGGGATTCACGCTTTAATGCTTCTAATATGAGATGGAAGTTTTTCCTTGTAGGTAATGACTTTGATTCTTCTAATTATTTACACAATGAAATGCGAAATGCTATAAATTGGGGCAAAAAGAATTTAGTTTGTCACGTAGACAATAATGGAATCCAATATGAAATCTTTGTGATAAAATGGAGTGAACTCTTTGCTGATTTTGAAATTCGTCATAATTTCTTGTTGAAAAAATTAGAAATGAAACGAGATGAGTTATCTGTAGCTTCTGTTCATGGCAAGACTGAGATTCATTCTATAGTAGCAGAGGCAAATACTTCTGATACGCAATGATATTATAAAATAAACATAATTTTGACGAGGTATGAATTTTACAGAAAGAATGGAATAGAAGTTCCCGAACCCAAAATAGTTGTAAGAAATGATGCGTCAGCAGATTTTCGTTTATATCTTCTTCTGTTGATGCTCCGTTATGCAGGTTTGAAAAAAGTTCATACCTGTGTGTGCTTTGTAACCAAAGAAACTGAAGATAGAAATAACTGGGCAGAAAATGACTTTATGAAAAGTGAAGTGCAATCTATTCTTGAAAACTCTCCATGGTATAGAATTTATGATATCATCGAATCTTTTTATCAGCAAATAAATGATAAGATTGGATTTTTAGTAAGTATTCACCCCTGCGGGTTCATCCCCGCTAAAACAACCCTGTCGAGGGCTCTGATGCCCCGCCAACCTTATAGCGAAGCGGTTAAGAGCGACGTTTCTGTCCCCTACAAGGGGAACCGAAAGGGTCGTAAAGACTATTGAAAGGAGCGGTAACATCCCTTGTCCTTTTGGAAATGGCGAGGGCTCGGGAGTGAGTTTTGGTCCCCTCTTCGAGAGGGGACAGGGGGCGAAAAAATAAATATTATCTTTATGATAACGACAAGAATAGAACCACCATTACTGACCGGATTATTTGATACGGTCGTAACAGTAGATACAAAAGCAAACGGGTGAAATATCCAACGATAGCAAGTACTTTCGGACAAAAACGGGCTTGTAAAATGATGTGTAATCTGTAAGCATCCCATCTAATTTTGGTGGTTTGAATGAAAAAAATACTGGTATGCCAAACTCATTGATAAATAGTTAGGACGCTGTATTGGTGATATATTGTTATGATGGGCGAGGGTAGTTATAGAAAACATTGAAATAATGTGAAAAGTTTTGGAAGATACGAAGAAATATCCTATCTTTGTGAAATAAAAGCAACCAGCTATGTGTAAAATCTCAGAAGCAACAAAAGATAAGCTCGGCAACACCTTGATTTATATGGCAGAACGAGTGGCAGACCTTAGTAAGACCAAGGCCTTGAAATTGCTGTATTTAATGGAAGAGCGAATGGTCCTGAAATATCATGTTCCTTTTCTTGGCATACCTTATGAAGTATGGCAGGCAGGACCCGTAGCCAAGGATGTTTTCATAGACTTGTCGGATGGACCTTATCTATTGAAAGACTATATTAAGACAGATTTGGTTTGTTCCGCAACTTATCTTGTAGCCGTCAAACCATTCTGTGATGATGAGTTTTCAGAATGTGAGATTGCGATGATGGATGACATACTGAATAAGTATGGCAAGATGACAGCTGCGGATTTGGTTAATGAAACCCATAAAAAAGGCACGCTGTGGTATCAGGAGGCAAGTCAAAATGGATTATTGGAAGCATTTCAAAATCATGAATGCAACAACTCTGACTTGAAGATAGATTTCACGAAAGCGATGACACCATGTGCAGCCGAGTATTATCAGGAAAGTCTTGATGTTCATCAGACAGCCAATCTTTTAAACATTAATGCCCATGTTTGAGAAAGGTAATCTTTTGCTGTTTCGGCCATTTGTTTTCAAAAATGGAGCTATGCCCAAGGATAAGTTTTTCTTGGTACTGGAGAATGTTGATGGCAATTTGTTGTTGGCAAGCCTCCCCACTTCAAAGGATCATGTGCCATCAGATGTGGAAGTAAAGCATGGCTGCTTGGACTTGGCTGAGCGTTTTGTGAATGTCTTTGTCTTTCTGTCTGGTGAGGAGATTCTTTGTAGAGCAAATGGTGAACGTTTTTCTTTCTCGAAGAATACTTTCGTATATGGGGCGAACCTGGATATGTATAACATTTCTCAGTTTGAATTACAAGAACGGTTATCTCAGACAAATATTGAGTTAATAGGAAGTCTTGATGCTGCCTTGTTCGAAGAACTCAAGAATTGTCTATCCAATAGCAAGATGGTAAAGAATAAATACCGCAAGATTCTAAAATAGATGGGTAAAAACTATATAGTCATGTTACTATGTTGAAAAATCCGATGAGTTGAAGGAGTGCGCTTAGTCAATCTTTCACCCTAAAAGATAAAGCAAATGAGCGTAATGAAAGCTGGCTTTCTAATTGCCGAGTGCAGCTTATCTTCTGCAAAACGATAATAAAATAACTTTTTTCAAAAACAGATACGTGTAACTACTTGTAAAATAGTGGGGACGCTGTAATGGTGATATACTTTGCATGATGTGAAAACAATATATGTATGGGGATTTTCCTTTTCAAAAGTAGATTAACCATATATACGGAAAATAATATCTTCAAACGATAATCCTCAGGCAATTCAATGGTATGTGAGCATATTTTCTGAGGCGGATAAAACCAAGGCTTTGAATACGCTTTTGCCGTTAAGTATACCTGTTGATAATATACATTTTAAGCCGATGTCAGATTTCTTGATAAACCCCAATCTCAACATTAAGAATTAATGTTATGCTTACAAAAGAAAATGTAAAACAACTAGTCCGAGGATTTCTGCATGAAGCATGTGGATATTTAGGGATAGATGATTCTCAGATAGGCATTATTTATATGCCAATGCCAGTTCAGATGATGGTGGCGCTACTTAAAGAAGCAGATGATATCGTCATTGATACAAACTTGCTTGCAAAAGTAGTGGAGCAGAATACATATACAATCTTGCGCAACGATATATATCGTACTGCAAGAGAGATATATCAGCGCAGAAAGCATCAAGCAGAAGGAACTCAGGAAGATATGAAAGCTGATGAAATCGATTCTTATGCTTTTGCTTATGCCCTAAGTTTCTTAAATGGGCTGAGTTTGATTATACCTCATCGGTTTGTAGATGATTGGTGTCCAAGAATTCTTTATATTCTCAACAATGAGTTTCATGAGAATTGTGTTTTACATTCTTCTCCTGATCGACAGTTCAAGGGCGAATTTATCTATCGTGCTAAGAAAATCAAAGAAGTACGTCAAGCAGAATTAAAGTTGCATACAGCAACAAAACCGATTATTGTATCTCCTGACATATCCAACAACGAGAAAGGTTCAGAAACACATCCGTTCGACAATGTATTGGAAGCATGCCGATTTATAAAAGAAGAAGAGCGTAAGGCATTTGAGAAGGATTATTACATGAGCAATATATTGGCTAAAAGGCAATTTAATTATTGTGCGGATGTAAATATTTACAACATAAAATGGGCTGATGGTAAATCTTCTTACTGTCACCCTGAACTGCCTTCAGATGCCTTTATTGTAAATCAGTTAATGAGTGGCAAATTTTCCATAAAGCCCAATCTTTATGGACGTAAATTCCTGTTTCGTGGACAAAGTAAGTATTATGACGTCTGTACTCCTGGGCTTTTCCGCAATCCTAAGCAGAGCTATTTTTTAAAGGAACTCATTCAATATGATGAACTTCGAGCAGTCTTGGCAACACATCCACTTGTGCAATTGTTTGAACAAGGTATTGATTTGTGGCATGACATATTTCGTTTTGAGGTAAACTATGGCGGATTGGCTCAGCATTATTACAACAAGACCAGCTTTCTCGACTTGACATCAGACATAGATACCGCTATGTTTTTTGCTGTAACTGACTATCATTTCGATGAATACACACCTCATACAGACACAAGCAGTCTTGGAGTGATGTATTATTATGAATTGGCAGAACCGGGCGCATTTTCACTTCAAAAACAGCAGCATTTGTCAACTATAGGCAAACAACCGTTTATGAGAAGTGGAAATCAACATGGTTTCTTGCTTAATATGGAGAAAGGAGCAAACTTCAATGAGTTTTCTCAGGTTCATAAAGTCTTCTTCAGACATAATCCTTTGATTTCTAAGAAGATATTTGATGAATCAAAGAATGGTGTAAACTACTTTCCATCGGACATATTACAAGTACAATGGAAGCGTTTTTTGAAACAATTTGAAGAAAATCCTACAGTTTCTCTTGAAGCTGTCAAATTTAATGTCAAAGATAATGCTGCCCACTACGAGACGATAAAAAATATCAGCCGTAAGTTAGAAAAGATGTACGGAATAAAGGTAGATAAAAATAGAATACCTGCCTTTGATGCTGATCTTATGGATAAGTATTATGAAGACATGAAAAACGGATGGTGGCAAGATGTCTTCTGTAAGGACATTTATTTTGTTTCAGCGGATGGTATAGTATACAAAGATATGTTAATGCAAGTACCCAATGACACTCGCTATGCACGCTTTTTTACACGATAAATTTATTCAACTCGATGGAAATCTCTTAATCCCACTAAACACTGGGCTAAGAAGTGCTGCTATAGGGGTTGGATGCTTACATCACATTGATTTTTAAACAATTCAATATGTTGGTACATGCAAAAGTGCCTATACAAAGGGTTATGCCTTAAATTGAGTGCTAACCTGAGTCTGAGATAAAATGGATATTGGGGCATCACCAACCAATCTTTCATCTTTAAAATTGAGATTAGACATGGCAAAGTATTATGTTGAAGTCATATTTATGAATAGAAGACCAAATTGCGCAATAGGCATACGCAATTCATCCTATTTTAGAAGTAATGGACGACAAGATACCTTTACTTTTAGAAATAATGGTTTTACAATTGAGGCAGAGAGAAGTTGCAGCTATTCTGATGGTAGCATATTGAATAGTAGTCAAAACTCATTGAATGGACAAATATTGAAAGGCTTACTTGTTTATTATGCGCTTGCGTCAGATTTTCCTAAGTTGAAGAATATTTCTATTCTGAGAAAGCGTCAGCGAAGATTTGGAGATTTTGTTTATACTGAGACTTTAGAGTTTCAACAGCCGCTTACTCCAGGAATTGTACGAAATTTACATTTGTCACAAGCTGATGTTAATGAAATCCTTGAAGAAACAGATAAAGGTATTGCTGTAAGGACCGCTTTAAGTTACTGGCTTAAAGGTGTTAATTCACAAGATAGATATTTTAAGTTTGATAGATATTGGAAAGCATTTGACCGTCTTTTGTTGCATCAAGGAAATACAACACGAGAATGTGATGGAATTCAAGCAATGAAAGCTTTGATACGAGGAAATGCAGGATTGTTTGTGAAATCTACAGCAATGACAAATACTGCTTCAGATGGTTACATCCGTAAGTTTAGCTGGAACAAATTACTATATAAATGCAGTAAAAGATATACAAAACCTAAAGATATTTGTAGGCGTGCAACTGAATATTCTGATAGTCGTGCAATAAGGTTGTTTCAGAGTTTAGTATATGGACCAAAAGTACAAACTGCATTGAGTAGTGCGGGGCTTTGGACAGATGTAGTAAATCATTTTACTGCTAATACTGCTACTATATGTGACATAGATATAGTTTTGTTATTGTCGCTTTCTTATACATATTATCTTCGTTGTAAACTGTTTCATGGCGAAGTTCCCGATAGTACGTTTAAATTGAAACCTACTGATGAAGATTGGGAAATTGAGGAATTGGGCAAATTACTAGAAATAGTAGTGTTTGAGCTATTAGAGCATAATCATATATTTAGATAACAGGGCAATTTATGATTATACAGTTTAAAATATCAAATATCAAGGGCTTTGGTGAATTATGACAAAAGAACAAGTTTTAGCGCTGCAACGTGCTGACTTTGCCGTAGCAAAGTTCATAGAAGAGATATTAGGATCTGGGCATATAAAGGAATATACCTTTGATGAAACCAGAGACTCTGCTTTAGAATGTGCTAAGCAAAATATTGGGGCTTCATCTCTTACAGAACGAGAGAAATATGTGGCAAAAGAGAGTGTAGATAAAGCTGTACATGAAATTGCCAAGATATTTAAGAAAGGGATGATAGAATCAGGAAGATTAATAAAAACAAAATGAATGGTAATGATTAAGGCGGTCCCATCCCGCACAATCTGGCGCAGACCTCTGATGGTCCGTCAACCTTATAGCGCAGCGGTTCTGAGCACCGAGTAGGGCGGTTGGTACATCCCCTGTACCCTGAGGGGAAAGGGGCTTGGGGAAAGCGGTGGACCCTCCCTTAAGGGTAAGGGAGGACTGGTGGGTTTTCGAAGATCTCTTAAGGCTAAGGGAGTACTTGTGGGTTTTCGAAAAGTCTCTTAAGTTCAAGGAAGTACTTGTAGGCTTCCTATAAAAAATAGCATATTTTTAAATTATAAATAGAAAAAAGATAAAATCTTATACGTAATCCAACATAAATTAGTATTTTTGCAATAAAATCACACTTTTCATAAAAAAAGTGCGACGAAAGTAAAAGTCATGTGCATAGGCTACGTGCCAAATAAAAACCCATAAATACAATTCAGATGATGCACATTATGAAAAAAGCGACCAAGCTACGACAACCATCGGGTATGGTTGCTGCAAAAGACATAAAGTAGAAAGCGAATATGACGCAGGATTGCTTGAATTCACCTTCTACAGCCGACGTAAGCTACCGCTTACCAAAGGGCATCCACGTTACTGGGGCTGATGACAAATCGGATCCAGCTATAGAAGGAATGCCCTGGAGCCATCTGCTCATTGGCGGTGTTAACACCTACGTCGTCCGCAAGATGCGTAAGACTCAGTACAAACTTCAGAAGCTATACTTGGTCGCCACCTATTGCGATGAGGAAAAACAGGAATGGCACATGCTTATGCCAGACGAATTGCGTGAGTCTTTGTCAAGCAACTTTAAGTTCTATCTTGACTTGGCGGAGAAAGGCCAGAAAGGACCTACAGCCAAGCAACTCCGCATGATGGCAGCTATGAAGAGAATAATGGGACAATGCTCTGTAACCACCAAGCCTGCTCGAGTTGTCTCTTGATTGTTGAAAAGAAAAAATCTAAACTTTACTCAAAAATACTGGTATGTCTAACTCATTGATAAATAGTTAGGATGCTGTATTAGTGATATACCATATAGGTGATATACAAAGAAAACTAAAGATGCGTGAATTTTATTTCGAAGATCAGAACAAGAAAGTTGCATATAGGGGAGTGTTACCCCATGATGATGTAAACTGCCGTCCTTTAGATTATTTTAAATATGGTTGTGCTTTATTTCTATCAAACAAATATAGAAAGCAGATGGAAATGAAAGGTATTAACTTCTATTCTGATGATTTGATAAATAAAGTGGCAATCCAGAATATCGACAAGCAGATTTCTGAAATGTTAGGAAACTCTAATCGGAACGATAATCTTTTAAAACTACTTTCTAATGATGGACTTTCTTACAAAGAACAGAATAGGCTTCTGAAAGGAATGGTTTTAACTTCAAAAGAATTATTATGGTTAAATAAGGATGCTCAAGATTTAAATTATATGCTGGATGTTTTTCAAGAAGAAAAATATCCAGAGAAGTTTAATTTCAAAAACACACCCGTTTGTTTTTATCAGCAAAACGATAATTCGGTAGAAACTATAGGAAAAACAGATATGACAGATGGGGAAATGAGGGCTTTGTTAGAACAGCGAAAGGTTGTGCAAGCACGTGTGTTCCATAAAGGAGAACATTGGCATTGTTTTTATTATACTTTTAAAGGACTTGCAGGCTTAGAACCTGGTATTTTGGGTAAAATACCTCATTATCACTATATTTCTGATAAATCAGGTATAACAAGAGTGAAATTAGAGCAATGTATAAAAGAGTGCAATATGCCAACTTCGAAAGTTCATATTGTTCTGGATAGGGCATTATAATTTTGATGTAGGCTTAATTTGATGAAGCTTAGAGGTTATGTAAAAGTCTATAAACGCAACATATATAACATTAATGAAGTGTTTGTTATGAATAAATCTCGCGATTTTATTACTGCCAAAATCAAGAGTCCTTTTTGGCGTGCTTTATTTGCTCCATTTGAAGCGTTCCGTTTTCATAAACTAGAGTTATTCATTTGGTTTGCTTTTGTTTTAGTGGCCAGTTTGCTGGGTGTAATTATCAATTTGATAAAAAGAGTTGGTTTTGATGGATGGAATATTTGTGTAGCTTTAGGTCCAGACTCTGCTGCTGGGAGTTTCTATACATTTTCTATGGTTATGTTTTCTTCATTAATTTATCCTTTGTTTTCAAGGTTCATAAGTGGTGATAAACCAGAATATAGAAGAATACATATTGCGTATATAACGGTCCTTATATTTGTAATGCTCTTTTGTGGCGTTTATTATTCGTTTTCAACACTTGATCAACCAATGGTTGATTACTCGAAATTGCACAAGTCCGATATGGAGTTTGATTGTCCACAATTCTTTTTCTTTATATTAGCTCTGGTATTTTCTGCTTATTCTTTTGGACTTACACTTATTGGGCAACATGAAGATGTCTTACATTTGTCGGATGATTATTTAGTCAAGGAGAATAAACAGGTAAAAGAACTAGAACAACAATCAGCTTCATCTAGTAGTACCGCTACAACTGCTGGGGGAATTAAAATAAAAATTTGATTTTATGAATAATGTTTTCAAATACATAGAGGTTCAACAGCCGATAGGCACATTTTATTTATGTAGCATACCAGCACCTTTTTTATTGAAGGTAGTGAAATCTACGTCAAGAAATGAAGATCCCAATGCCGTACAACGTGAAAAGTCACCAGATCGGATCAAAGACATAGGAGCGTATTGTTCTGATCCTGATGCAGTGTTCCCTACACCAATAGTAATCAGTGTGAAAAGCAAGGATGTCACTCTTGATGAAGATAAACATATCTTAGTAATACCAGAAGACAGAGGTTTCATTGGAAATGTTATTGATGGGCAACATCGTTTGTGGGGTATTGAGCGTTCTGAACATCCTGAGGACTTTTCTTTGCCAGTTGTACTGATGTTTGACTTGACTGTTGCAGAGGAAGCATATATCTTTTCTACCATTAATAGCAACCAGCGAAAGGTTGATCCAAGCTTAATCTATGATCTGTTTGATGTTTCAACGAACAGAAGCCCTCAAAAAACAGCTCATGAGATAGCTCGGGTGATGAATTCGTCTACGTCTTCCCCTTTTTATAATAGATTAAAAATGCTTGGTAAGAAAGCATCTGGTCAAGATAAAGCGAGTTTGTCACAAGGCACGTTTGCAAAAAGTATTTTGATGCTTATTTCGAAAAAACCAGATGAAGATGCACGATTACTTAAACAAGGCAAAGAGTTGGTAGATGATGATAAAATGCCATTGCGTTATTTCTTTACCCAAGAAAAAGATGACCTGCTAGTTCGTGTTTTATCCAATTGTTTTAATGCTCTGAAAGAAGTATTTCCTAATGAATGGAAGTCTCCTATAGATAATATTTTATGGAAGACTACTGGCTTTAGGGCTGTTATATATGCATTGCCTTTTATCTGTAGAAAAGGTATTCGAGAAAAAGTTTTAACAAAAGATTTTTTTATAAGGTGCTTTACTGCTTTTAAAAATGAACTTAAAAAAAGAAATTTAACTTTGACCAGTTCTTCCTTCCCTGGTGGTGGAGAGCAAAATCAGAAAACATTGGCAAATTTGATTATTCAAAGTGTAGCAAATTTAGATTTGTCAGACTATGAATGTCATTTGGAACGTGTTCCTAATATTCAAGCATTTGCAAGTTCTATAGATGCAGATAAATATGAATTGTTTGATATAGCTCAAGCACTTGATAAAGGTACAGTCGCTTATGATACAATAGTTGTAAAAACAATAGAGGATGGTATAGAACTTATCCATAGTTTTTCTGATACTTCAATATACGTGAAGGAAAGCCAGCGCGAACCATATCTTAAGTTTATAGAAAATCATTATATGAATGGTGTTGATTATAATTCTTGGATTGGTTTTGAACAGGCATTATAGTTTGTATACCAATAAGTATTCAACTCATTTCAATGCTAACAACGTGAAGAAACAATGAAGCAATTTTGTGCTTGTAGTTCTCTCCTCATTCACTAAAGGCCATAAATTCTTCAGTTTAACATTACCTAGACATATTGATAAGGAATTGGATTTTAATCTGGAGTTTAGCCAATTTACCAAAATTGATAATTGAAGGAAAATATGAAAGTTATTTTCAAACAAGGCGATATTGTAAAGTTAAGCCAACGCTGCTTTGACAATTTAAGCAAAGGACTCTTTTTCCCTCAAAACTTATTTGAGATAAAAAGTATAGATTATAATGAGGCTATTGTTTTCTTGGAAAGTATTAGTCAGTCTATTTCTATAGAAGATATTCTTCCAGTAACGATAGATGGTAAAGAAGATCGAGATATTTATTATGACCCAATTGTGGCAGCTGGTTTTGTATCAGAAGATGGTCCTATTCCTGCAGTTTCCAGAGACTCTTCTGAATACTACATGGATTCTCTTAAAAAATCCTATGACGAGAATGGGGTAGCTTATTATGATGTCATACAAAACATGGGCATTCATTATGTCCATGAAATACAAAATCAAATACCACATCTACAAAATGATTTGAAGATACATTATCATATAAGAGAATATGTCAATAAGTCAAATGTTTTAGGAAGATTGGGTCAATTAGAACAAATTGTAACAGCAAAGGTATTCCAAAAAAGAATTTCAGATGGTTCATTTACAGAAGGAAAAACATTCATATATATCAAGAAAGAAATTGAAGAGAAGAATATCGTAGCGTCACTTGCTGACGCGGAAAGATACGATTATGTAGTTATTTGCTCTCGGAAAGACATGGCAAACTATTATGCCTTTTTCATCAATTCTGCGATAGGAAGGTTGTCATTGTTGTCTGAATTTAAATCTCGCCATCTTAAAGGAAAAACCAATATGTCACAAGTCAAGCGGTTGCCTGTTTTTTATCTGGAGGAATATGCTTCCGTGTGCTTGGTATTACAAGCTTTAATGGAACTCATACTTTCGTATGGCAAACACACCGAAAGTTTGAGAAAAGATGTGTTACCTACTATTTTCAATTTCTTTTCTTCTATAAGAGATTCTATGGTATTAGAAATGGTTTTGCCGAAACTGTTTAAGAAATCCGATGTGTCGATATTAAAGACTTGGAAAGAGGAAGTTGATCGTTTGGCAGTAGCGATTCCAGATGACTCGAATGGTAAAAAAGATTTGTTTGAGTTGATTTCACCATTATTTGAAGATTTAATGTCACCAGGCAATGAGTTGATGGAAAATATGAATCGTTTGCGCTTGTACATGAAAGAATTCATGGATTTTGCAAATAAAAAAATGGCAGCAGAACTATGAGTTGGAAAATATAACTCGCTCTAAATTGGACTTTGATTGAAAATCAAGAAGTTGGGCGTTTGCCTATATTATATAGGTAACAATATGGAAACGAGCGGACTTCTGCTCGTTTCTGTATTTTGCAATATGCAAAGAACGCCTCAATTCGGGGGCAAAGATACGACAATTTTCTAAATATCCAATGGATTACAAGGAGATTTTAACAAAAAAAAATACTTTGACAAGATAAATAGTTTAGACACAATTTGTTTGCAAAGTAGAACTATTACAAACACTATCTTTTTATCACCTTCAATAATAGATGTGTTTCACAAAGGACAAACATTGTACATAGCTCCTAAAC
>NZ_JARJVV010000037.1:0-1299 GCF_029348455.1 Segatella intestinalis | reverse complement strand
CAGGGCAAACGCATCAAACTTTTTACCTTTTAACATATAGATATTAATGTTGTATCTTATTGAATATTAACTATTTATATTTGCTTATACCAAAAATATTTTGTATCTTTGTAAAGAATAATTAAACACTTAAAAGTTACAAAATGAGCATAATTAAGTTATCTAAACAAATTCCAGACCCAAGAGTCACAGGACGAACTGTTCATAAAATGGAACATATTATCTATATTACCATAGCAGCAGTACTGGCTGGATGTCAAACATGGGATGATATTGCTGAGTTTGGAAGAACTAAGAAGGAGTTCTTCAAATCTCGTTTGGTAGGTTTGGAGCACATTCCAAGCCATGACACCTTCAATCGTTTCTTCTCTATATTTGACCCAAAGGGCTTTGAACAAATTTTTCGCGATTGGGTCAAGGAAATTGTTGGTGAGGTCAAAGGCATAGTAGCCATTGACGGCAAGTTAATGCGTGGCTCCAGCAAATGCGATTCAGAGCACACATTGGGCAAAGATGATTTTCGCATGTGGATTGTGTCGGCATGGTCTTCTGATAACAATATCTCTCTGGCTCAAGAGAAGGTGGGCGACAAGACTAACGAAATCACCGTTGTACCAAAGTTGCTTAGCGCAATAGACTTAAAAGACACCATTGTAACGATTGATGCCATGGGATGCCAAACCTCTATAACCAAGAAAATAAGAGAGGGAAACGGAGATTATATTATTGCATTGAAGAAAAATCAAAAGACAAGCTATGATTTTGCAAAGGATATCATAGCCGAATACACTGATCGTGACTATCAGGGTATAGTTTCAAAGCATACTTCCTTTGACAGAGGGCATGGCAGATTAGAAGAAAGGAAATGTATAGTGGTGAGTTATGGCAGCACTACTCAAAAAATGTTCAAAAACAAATTTGAAGGGCTAAAATCTATTGTTGGCATTCTGTCACGAAGAACTATCGTTTCTACAGGTGAAACCTCCGAGGAAAACAGGTACTACGTAACTTCCCTAGGAAATGAAAGGCCTGAGGAAATCGCCAATGCAATAAGAAAGCACTGGGGAATAGAGAATAATTTGCACTGGCAATTAGACTTTACCTTTAGAGAAGACGAAAGTAGAAAGGTGAAAAATGCAGCAAGGAACTTCTCTACTATTACTAAGATTGCTTTGTCCATCCTTAAAAAGGATAAAACGATCAAGGGAAGTATCAACTTAAAAAGAATGAAAGCTGGCTGGGACGAAAATTACCTGTCAAAACTTTTGGAGGCGAACGCATTTTGATGCGTCCGCCCTG
>NZ_JARJVV010000036.1:0-1449 GCF_029348455.1 Segatella intestinalis | reverse complement strand
TTGGCTGGATTATATAAGGACTATGACATGAGAAAGGGCATACCTTGAAAGAAAGATAGTTCACCTTAACACCCATTAACCAAATATCCTAACTTGATTCCTGGGTGCAAAGGTAAAAGAAAAATACTTAGAGGATCATACGAAATACAACAAAAATCATACCTCAAACTTGTTCTTTCAACTCAAAGAAAAGTTTCTTTTGTTGAAGCATGGTCCGAACAAAGATTCACAAACAACGATTATTGACCGTAAAAGAAAACTTGGAAACAATGAGATTGTGAACAAGTTCTATGAAAAAATAAAAAAGGACTTGCGGGACAGCAGATATATTGCTATTATCCCAAAACAAAAAGAAGGCCAAGAGAATCCGGTGTCTATGGATTTCGAAAATGAAAACGATAGTTGCGGGTTCAAGATACATCTTGTATATTGGGAAGATATTAAGGAAAATGATATTCTGAAAGGCTACGTTGAAACTACACTCCAATATAATGAGGATAAGAAATCACAAATTCTAAACAACTTATTGCAAAGAAGAAAGAGATAGTTATGAACATCAAAATGTATAGAGTTCGTAATCAGAGATAGTTACTCTCATAGAATCGAGTAGGAGGTAAATACTAATCATAGGTGTTTATCTCCTACTTTCGTTTTTTCGACCTCTCACACCACCGTACGTGCCGTTCAGCATACGATGGTTCCTATTTTGGGTAACATTCGAGATACGCCCCATTAAAGTAGCATACCCTGCCCTACATAGATACTCATTTGTTATAGCCCTATGCTGTATATGAACAATCAGCTATTCGCCAAAATCCTTTGCGCTCCACGCAGTGCATCATGGCATCCTCTTCTCGGACGGAAACCGTAGCTCGTCTTGGGAAATTGGTTCTCATAGATTGGAGTCAATGCTTGGTTTATGGCTTGTTGCACCAAACGGTCTACTACTATTGGTATTCTCAACAGGCGCATCTTGCCATTGTCTTTGGGTATTTCCACCCTTTCCACTGGGTTCGGATGGTAAGAACCGTCCATCAAGGAACGAGTGAGTTCCTCCTTAATGGTCAAGAGCCATGGGAGTAATTGTTCACATGACATCTTGTCGATACCACCACTGCCCTTGTTTCTCATAACTGCTTTGTAGGCTCGATTAAAGTTTGTTGAGCTAAGAATTTACTCAAGGAGGTGTTCCTTGTCGAATGCTACTTCCACGATGTTGTCTTCACAAATCCTCTTGAAGGTCTGCGCTCCCCCATACCGTTCGGTTTCCGACCTATCTCTTTGGGGGCAGCCATTAACTTGGGATCATGTTTTCTGCATTCTTTCCTTCTTTTACCTTTGCACCCAGGAATCAAGTTAGGATATTTGGTTAATGGGTGTTAAGGTGAACTATCTTTCTTTCAAGGTATGCCCTTTCTCATGTCATAGTCCTTATATAATCCAGCCAAC
>NZ_JARJVV010000034.1:0-2988 GCF_029348455.1 Segatella intestinalis | reverse complement strand
CCTTAAAAAGGATAAAACGATCAAGGGAAGTATCAACTTAAAAAGAATGAAAGCTGGCTGGGACGAAAATTACCTGTCAAAACTTTTGGAGGCGAACGCATTTTGATGCGTCCGCCCTGTAGTTTAGAACATAAGTTCGATAGTTTAGAACATAGATTTTTACAGGCTTAAAAAGAAACATTTATCTCAGTCATATTCATAGTTGACTACTTATGCTGAGTAATTACCACCATCAGTAACTACTCATGACTGAAGAGGATACTGGGCTGTTTCCCTATGTATAATCGGGCTGTTTTCCCTATATATAATAAGGTGTACGCCCACAATTCTGTAATAAAAGCCTCTTACAAACTGTTAAAAACTTACCTTTTTACACCTTTTCTTTATTTTTTCTGTCTTTTTGTTCTTTTTTTCAAACTTTTTCTTTAACTTTGCAATCGGAAATAACAAAATAGAAATTTTTAAACCCAATAAAAGATATAGATTATGAAAGCATCAGAAGTGATCGCGAATCTTCAGAGAAGATTCCCTAATGAGCCTGAATACATCCAGGCAGTTAGTCAGGTTCTCGGTACTATCGAGGAAGAGTACAACAAGCATCCTGAGTTTGAGAAGGCCAACCTCATTGAGCGCCTTTGCATTCCAGACCGCATTATCGAGTTCCGTGTTTCATGGGTAGACGACAAGGGTAATGTACAGACTAACATGGGTTACCGAATCCAGCACAACAATGTCATCGGTCCTTACAAGGGAGGTCTTCGCTATCATAAGTCAGTAAACCTGAGCATCTTGAAGTTCCTGGCTTTCGAGCAGACATTCAAGAACTCTCTGACAACCCTTCCTATGGGTGGAGCCAAGGGTGGTTCTGATTTCTCACCTCGCGGCAAGAGCAACAATGAGGTTATGCGTTTCTGCCAGGCTTTCATGACTGAGCTTTATCGCCACATGGGCCCAGACGAGGACGTTCCTGCAGGTGATATTGGTGTAGGTGGCCGTGAGGTAGGCTATCTCTTCGGTATGTACAAGAAGTTGACTCACCAGTTCCAGGGTGTCTTGACTGGTAAGGGTCAGGAGTTTGGCGGTTCCCGTATCCGTCCTGAGGCAACAGGTTATGGTAATGTTTATTTCCTCTGCAACATGCTTGCCACCAAGAACATCGACATCAAGGGCAAAACTGTCTTGGTTTCTGGTTCTGGTAACGTGGCTCAGTACACTATGGAGAAGTTGCTTCAGTTGGGTGCAAAGCCTGTCACATGTTCCGACTCAGATGGTTACATCTACGATCCAGACGGTATCGACCGCGAGAAACTCGACTACATCATGGAACTGAAGAATGTAGAGCGTGGCCGTATCAAGGAATATGCCGAGAAATATGGCGTGAAGTATGTTGAAGGAGCTAAACCTTGGTTCGAGAAGGCAGACATCGCTCTTCCTTCTGCTACTCAGAACGAAATCAACGAAGAGGCTGCAAAGGCATTGGTTGCCAACGGCGTATTCGCAGTGAGCGAGGGTGCCAACATGCCTACTACTCCTGAGGCCATCAAGGTATTCCAGGATGCCAAGATCCTCTATGCTCCTGGTAAGGCTGCCAATGCTGGTGGTGTAGCTGTATCAGGTCTTGAGATGAGTCAGAACTCTGAGCGTCTGAAGTGGAGCCGTGAGGAGGTTGATGCTAAACTTCACGAAATCATGAACGATATTCACGCCAACTGTGTGAAGTATGGTACCGAGGCAGACGGTTACGTAAACTACGTAAAGGGTGCCAACGTTGCAGGCTTCCTGAAGGTTGCCAAGGCTATGATGGCTCAGGGTATCGTATAATAAAATGACAGATATTTAATTATACACATAAAAAATCCTAACTTCTCTTCGTGAGAGGTTAGGATTTCTTTTTTTAAAGCAACAACAAGACTATTGTCGTGGCTGATAAAACAACACAGCCTTGATGTAGGTTTCAAACTTCAGGTCGGCATGGCGCGCCAGCCGAAAGCGGATAATGGCTTTCAGTACAGCATATAGGCATAATGCCAACATCAGACCGACAGCGATAGCCAAAACCGTAGTTCCCATCTTACCATAAATATAGGCACTGTCGGGAAAAGCCGAAAGAACGATAACAGGCAACAAAGTGATAATGCCACCCACCGTCAGCTTATTGCGACTGCTTCCTCCCATATCGAGAATAGCTTGCTTGTCAAAAAGATAATCATCCAGTTCCATACCCTCGATACCATAGTCTTCCATCTTGGGGAAGTCGGGATAATTGCCATACAACTTGATTTTGTTGGTCACTTTATGCTCAAAATCGTTGAGGATTTGCTTTTCTGGTTCTCTGATGTTCATGACTTTAAATAATTAAGTGGAGATTAAAAATAAATATATAAAAAGAAAGCAGTGCCCCTATAAGCCGAGTTCTGTTCCCGCAACAAAGTGCAGGTGCATGTCATTTATCTAATCCCTGAGTCACCCCAGGGCTTGAGCACTCTACCCTCCGCAGCTGCCATAAAAGACACTCGGGCGAGCAACCCTCAGTCTGCGGTATACATGAGCTTACAGCTCCCAGCCGACACAGCATGACGATCACCCGTCATCTGGTGGTCTCTTACACCACCTTCTCACCCTTACCCTGCTTTCATCTAAAGACTCAACAAGGCGGTTATTTTCTTCTGCCTACACCTACTGTCACCAATAGCTTCTATTTTCGGAAGTGGGATGCTCTGTGCTGCCCGGACTTTCCTCTCGTCTTACCATGAAGACCAGCGACACGCCGGGGCACTGCTTTCTGTATCTTACTAAAGTGCAAAGGTACAAAAAACTTTCGAAAAGTAAAGGACTTTTCTTACTTATTTTCTATATTTCAACCCTATAAGGTAGGGTGTTCAAAATTCGAATCAAAAATCCGGTATAAAAAATGGTGTTATTTTGGTGCAGCTAAGTTACTGATTTTTAACACTTTAATATACGAAATAGTTCTTTGAAAATTTGCAT
>NZ_JARJVV010000033.1:0-6597 GCF_029348455.1 Segatella intestinalis | reverse complement strand
GCTCACGGATTCTGTCCATGCGCTTCACGAAGTTCTCCAACTGGGCATCAAGATAGTTGAATGCCTCTTCCTCGAATACGATGAATCCCATACTTTTCTTTTTTCTAAGTTAATACTATGTTATATGTCGCAAAGCTCCACGCATATGCTGTGCTCCACGTTTGTGAGTGCAAAGATAAGGCACTGCAATCTAAAAACAAGCGTTTTCAATTTCTGTGGCAGTATGTTGCCGGGGTTTGCCGACTTCAACGCCAAAAACAACAAGAAAAACTTGCACGACTGCAACGAATACATGAACTATGATGAGTTGAGAAATACGTTGAAGTTATCACAGCTGTTCTCATTCACCCACAAGCAAGCCATAACTAAATTGCCACGTTACACCCAATCAGTTGCATGGCTGCACTCAATACACTTACTTTGCACCCGACAATCGGTCAATGGTGCAAACCGTGACCACTATACTAACAAATAAAACAGCATAAGCTATGGCAAGAACAAAAGATGCAGTCTTGACTCCTGAGCAAAAGGAGCTGAAGGAAAAAGAGTATTTGGATTTTGTTAAACCATCTACGTATGGCAACAAAGCCAATCCAAGTAGTTGTAATTCTCTCTATGATGATGTAGAGAACCCAGAGTTGAGAGCAATTGTAGAGAAAGTTGCTGCAACAACTCCCTATAGAGAGGAAACATCAACGAACGAGGCTCAATCGCCACCGAATCCGCAGAAGCGCATCAGCGGCAAGCAGCGCAAGGCGACATTAGAGGAGTATCAGCAGACCTTCCTCCAAGTTCCAAGGATTGACGACCGCAAGCCAGTCTTCGTCAGTTCCGATGTACGAGACCGTCTTGATCGTGTCGTCCGCATCCTCGGAGGGAGACGCATGAGCGTATCGGGCATCATCGAGAACATCGTGCGCCACCACCTAAGCCTTTATGAAGAGGACTTCGAGGCTTGGCGCAAATTGTGAGAATTAAGGTCTGCGACCTTGGACGTGGATAGCTGAAAGGCTGTAGTTCCAACTAACGTGTTCTGAGAGGGAGCGAGGTTATGTTTTGGGAACCCCAAAACGCCTCGCTCCACCATGAGGGCGGAGGAATTTTGCTCCCGGCGGTCGCAGAAAGTAAGTGTACCAACTGTAAACAGTATATCGAATGACAAGCATACATGAACAGGACAAGAAAAAGGGCGGAAGACCGCCCACAGACAGGGTTCGCAAGTTGTCGAAGTCTGTCACGGTGAAGTTCTCGAAGCCAAGCTACGAGGCATTGAGACTGAGGGCGAGAAAAGCCAACCGCAAGTTGGCGGAGTACATCCGTGAGTCCGCTTTGAACGGCGAGGTGGTCAGTGGACACAACACTGAGACGGTTGCCATTGCCAAGAACCTCATCGGTATGGCAAACAATCTCAACCAACTTACCAAGTTGTCGCATCAGAGAGGTTTCCATGAAACCCATGTATATGTGGTGGACTTGTTGAGAAGATTGAAATCCATCCTTGGTGAGTATCGCCAAGCAAGTCCAAAATCGAAGCCATGCGGAATAGGCAGAAAGGAGGATGCCACATGATAGGCAAGCTAAAGAAGGGCAGCTCATTTGCTGGTTGCATCCGCTATGTTACAGGCAAGGACGAGGCGAAAATCCTTGCCTCTGATGGTGTGTTACTCGGCACGAATGCCGAGATAACGCAAAGTTTCGAGCTACAGAGGCAACTAAATCCAAGGATTAAGAAGCCTGTGGGGCACATAGCTTTGAGCTTCAAGCCCGAGGACAAGCCACGTTTGACGGATGAGTTCATGGCTAAGATAACCCTTGAATACATGCAGATGATGGGCATCACCGATACACAATTCATCATCGTAAGGCATCACAACACGGACAATCCACATTGTCATATCGTGTACAACCGCATTAATAACGAGGGCAAACTCATATCAGACAGGAATGATTACAGGCGTAATGAGCAGGTGACCAAGGCTCTTAAATCCAAGTATGGATTTACTTACGGAACGGACAAGAGCAAGACTAACACTCGCAAATTGCGCAATGCGGAGCGTGCCAAATACGAGATTCACAATGCTGTCAAGGATGTCTTGAAAGGCGCTGATAGTTGGCAGAAGTTCAAGAATGAACTTGCAAAGCGAGGTGTTCTCTTGGAGTTAGTCTATAAGGACAAGGAGCGAACCAAGGTTCAAGGCATCCGTTTCTGCAAGGATGGATATAGCTTCAAGGGTACGCAGATTAGCCGAGACTATAGCTTTGGCAAACTGAATGCGAGATTTGAGGGAACGGAGAACCATTTATCAGCAAGAGCCAGTTCTACTCAACAATATGAGCAAGGTAGTTTCAAGGACGAGCTGTTGCCATTCATGTCGGAGAGCAGCCTGAACCCATGGAATGGTATTTCTTCCATAGGACTCTTTGCTCCTGCCAATGCACAGACCTTTGAGCAATTCCCAGAGGATGAATCATCCAAGAAAAAAAAGAAGAAACGCAGAAGAGGCTTTAGCCTTTGATGCAAGTCATAAACTTAATTAGAATCGAACATGAAAGAAGAAATGTTAGAAGCCATCTACGGCACAGTTGAGAGATTGGAGCAAAAAGTCGATGAACTTTCTGCCTCACCAAAGAATACAGAGGCGGAAAGCACTCCGGTCTCTGTAAGTGTTGATACAAGCAAACTTGAAAAAGCTATTCTTGCTATGGCTGTAAAAGAAGGGGAAGCTATTGACAAATTGGTAAGATTAAGAGAAGCTATCTGCATTTTTACCGACCTTACCAAGAAAGAAGCAAGTAACGGAGAACAGCGAAGCAAACTCTTGTTTGATGCAATTAATCAGGTGAAACAAGAGCTGAATGCCACATCAAAAAATGTGCAGGAAAAACTTCACGCAATGGGTAATACACCTCTGAAGAAAGTTGTGACTCATCGCTTCGAGCCAACTTCAAAGTATGTTCTTCTTTTCATTGGTGGCTTGGCTCTATCTCTTGTTCTCTCCATTTGGGGCAATCTCACCCAATGGCGAGCGCATCAAGATTGGGAGGAGGCTGACTTGAAATATCGTGCTTTGAAGATGGTTCTTCCATCTAACGATCCAAATGTTCGATACATCGAAAAGAACTTTTCTGTATGCCCAAATAAAGAAGTTATTGAGAAAGTGAGAACTCATGTAAATATTTACGAGGACTCAATTCGCTATCATAACGAAATGATACAGATGGCAGCAATTAAAGATAGCATTGCTAATAGCCTATTTAAAGAGGTGAATGAAATTAAAAAGAAAATTAATCAGAAATAATAGATAACGACCATCTGGTACAAGCGCATTCTTCGTTTCGAATCGGGTAGGAGGTAAATGCTAATCATAAAAGGCAGTTGCTTCCTATTTTCACATTTACCGACCTCCCACACCAGGCTTATTAGGGACTTGCACCCATTAGATAAGCTCATGCCGAGCAATCGAGTAGGAGGAAAACGAAGCAGTTTTCTTCCTGCTCGATTCACTTGTTGCGTCTGTTTTTTGAATCCATGCCTTTAGAGAAAGCACGAAGTTGTTGCTTCCCAAGGAGGCCATGAAGTGGTGATGAACGGAGAATAACACTATTCACTCTCTCTCGGAGGGTGTGACAGAAGTTCTTTTTGTACAAACACTCCTTTCTCGAACTTCCATTTTCCAAACTCATAATCAACGGCAGAACCACGGCTGAAAGATTCAATAATCTTTTCTTTTTCGTTAAGCGTAGGATTGGGAATATCATGGAATGATGGAACAAACAAGAACTTCTGCTTGACTTCATTCCAGACATAAGCATCCCAATATTCCACACCTTGATTTCCGAATTGTCCCAAATATACCAACAGATCTTTATTGCCATCAAACGTCACATCAGCCATCAGACAGCTATCCTTCCGGCCACCATTTGGGTCAAAAGTATCGTCCTTTGGATAAGAGAAAGGTATAATTTGTACAGTTTTCTCCCCTCGCATAATAAATACTTCAAAATCGAAATCCTTGGACTTGGGAGATTGTGTTCTTATAACAGCGTTAAGCGTATCTTCCGATGCAATATCTTGCTTGGTAAAGACCTTGCCCGAAATCACACTATCGGTGTCAATAGACATGCTGTCTTTGGTAGGGTTTCCCTGCCCCACCTTACTTTCCTTGCAACCGAAGATCAACATCAAAGAAAGTATTACTAATGTACTATCGATAATTCTTTTCATTGTCTTTAAATATTTTGATCATTTCATTGCGTTATTTTTTATTATTGTATGCAAAGGTAGTGCTTTTAGCCTTTAAGCCACTATCACACAACCCCTTTCTTTGAAAAGAACGTAAAATCAATAGTATTATTGCGATGATTGTACTTTTATTAATCGTTTCACTCGTTGTACGGTATTTACCCCTTAAACGGATGATTTCCCGACAACAGGAGTCAATAACATTACAATAAGTCCACAAAAGGAAGAACAGATATATGATTTGTCTGGGAAAAAGGTAATATCTACAACTCATTAAAAAGAAAAAATTAGAAAGGAATTATGGAAAGCGATATTTGCCCATAATTCCTTTTTATTTTTATATGACCCCACCAACTCCAATTGGATATAATCAAAACGGTACGACCGGTTTCCAGAAATCGCTAATTTGATTTAGTTTCAAGTTTCTCTTCCAAACATTAGCTTTAATAAAATGCTCTTCATAAACAGCCCTGTCTCGCTCTGGATAAATGTTCCCTTTCCAATATTGTCTCAATTCGGCAACCTTAATGAGATGTCCATTGGTGCATACATATTTTGCATATTCGTTCTCTGCGGAAGAAACATACACTCTTGAAAGAATACACTTGTATTTGTCGCTGATTTGGGGGTTTGGAATATCTTTGAATTCTTCAATTTTGTCATAATGCTCAGTATTAGGATTCCAAACACATGCATCAAAATGTTCAGTGCCAGAAGCACCAAAGCTACCCAAATAAAACAGCACATCTTCTTTTATACCGTCAAAATTCAAGTCAGTCAACAGACAACTATCAATACGTTCTTCATTTGGTACAAGATCATCATCTTCAGGATATTTGTATCCGAAGCGATGAATGGTCTTGTCGCCACGTTTTATAATCACTCCATAATCAACATCGTCAACCTCATGCTCTATCATAAGGCTTAGAGTGTCGTCATTACTTCTCATAGAAGAATCAGAAGTTGCTTCTTTCTGTGGAACACATTTCGTTTTATTCTTATAGCATCCCCATACTACAAGAAAACTACAAAAAATGAGTAGAATAAAAACTATCTTTTTCATACTTATTTTTATTTTTATTGCGACAAAGATACAGAATTTCTTTTTATTTTCTGCAAAAATTAGCAATTTTCTTACTCCACCAATAGCAATTGGATATAAATCGTGCTGTGGGAACTTCTCGCAGCCGATATAGAGCGTTTCGAAGGCATCGGTGCCGTCGGTACGGTGTTCGAGAAGGTATTTGTTCTCACCAAAAAGGTGCAGATGAAGCGAAGCGTAACAGGAGATGATGCCGATGGCTGCTGCCCACAAAGGAAAAGCCCTTGTCCTACGTTGGTTGGGCGCAAGACAAATGCTTTATCTATTAAGGTGGATTCGGATGGAGTCCACGTTAATATGTTCATTCAGTGAATCATTAGCATGTAATTTACCAAAAGGGTCAGTATAATAATATTTGAAAATATTTACTCTGGCGCCCATTCCAGTATGTGCTACTATATATTGTGTATTTGGCAATAATTTTATGAATGAAGGGTCGCGATTATATTCTCGTGTGTATGAAGAGGATTCAATTACTTTAAATTTATTTGGAATCTTCCTTTCTAAATAAATGGTGTCAACTTCCTTGCATGGTTTCGGGTTTCGTAGGAAAAAGTCATAAGTATATGCTTTGCTAAGGCTGTCCCATGGCTCAATGGAAAAATGCAGCATTTGGTTGATGTAAAAAACTTGTTCTTTTTCAGATAGTTCAAAATCATGATTGTCACAAGAGCACATCAAGAACAAACACATTGCAAATATTATAATATACTTCATATTGAAAACTTTAATGAAAACTACATATTGACCTTTCTGATAAGTTCACTAACAACATTTATTGTTGAGTTTATATTTTGCTCTTTTCTTTCACCTTTACAGGCATACAAACAGAACAAAATTATTACTATGAAATACTTTTGCCACATATAGTAAAATTTCTGATTGAACATTCAACTTTTCTTTTCAAGGATTCTAAGAACTTGACTGGCTCGCCTGTGCTTGAGCTCGCAAAATTGCCCCTTTTATGGTTTGGACAGCTTTATCTACTGTTATATTGTTTTCTTCCATTATACTCTGTTTTGATATTATTTACAAAGGTAGTGCTTTTAGCCTTTAAGCCACTATTGCACAACCCCTTTTTTTGAAAAGAACGTAAAATTAATAGTTTTATTGCTGTGATTGTACCCCATTAAACAAACTATGCCAACAAATGTGTAGAATAAAGATTCTTTGTATGATAATAGCTTTGCAACTATATCTATACATTGAATTACAACAAAAAAATGTGTGGGAGCACAATGTTTTCTATCTA
>NZ_JARJVV010000032.1:0-10619 GCF_029348455.1 Segatella intestinalis | reverse complement strand
CGAAGTTCTCCAACTGGGCATCAAGATAGTTGAATGCCTCTTCCTCGAATACGATGAATCCCATACTTTTCTTTTTTCTAAGTTAATACTATGTTGTATGTCGCAAAGCTCCACGCATATGCTGTGCTCCACGTTTGTGAGTGCAAAGATAAGGCACGGCAATCTAAAAACAAGCGTTTTCAATTTCTGTGGCAGTATGTTGCCGGGGTTTGCCGACTTCAACGCCAAAAACAACAAGAAAAACTTGCACGACTGCAACGAATACATGAACAATGATGAGTTGAGAAATACGTTGAAGTTCTCACAACTATCTCGGTATGCAAATAAGCAAGCCACAACTAAATTGCCACGTTACACCCAATCAGTTGCATGGCTGCACCCAGTACACTTACTTTGCACCCGACAATCGGTCAATGGTGCAAACCGTGACCACTATACCAACAATTTAAACAATGTAAGTTATGGCAAAAACAAAAGATGCAGACTTGACTCCTGGGCAAAAGGAGCTGATGGAAAAAGAGTATTTGGATTTTGTTAAACCATCTACGTATGGCAACAAAGCCAATCCAAGTAGTTGTAATTCTCTCTATGATGATGTAGAGAACCCAGAGTTGAGAGCAATTGTAGAGAAAGTTGCTGCAACAACTCCCTATCGAGAGGAAACATCAACGAATGAGGCTCAATCGCCACCGAATCCACAGAAGCGCATCAGCGGCAAGCAGCGCAAGGCAACACTGGAGGAGTATCAGCAGACCTTCCTCCAAGTTCCAAGGATTGACGACCGCAAGCCGGTCTTCGTCAGTTCCGATGTACGAGACCGTCTTGATCGTGTCGTCCGCATCCTCGGAGGGAGACGCATGAGCGTATCGGGCATCATCGAGAACATCGTGCGCCACCACCTAAGCCTTTATGAAGAGGACTTCGAGGCTTGGCGCAAATTGTGAGAATTAAGGTCTGCGACCTTGGACGTGGATGGCTGAAAGGCTGTAGTTCCAACTAACGTGTTATGAGAGGGAGCGAGGTTATGTTTTGGGAACCCCAAAACGCCTCGCTCCACCATAAGGGCGGAGGAATTTAGCTCCCAACGGTCGCAGAAAGTGAGTGTACCAACTGTAAACAGTGTATCGAATGACAAACGTACAGGAACAAGACAAGAGAAAGGGCGGAAGACCGCCCACGGGCAGAGTTCGCAAGCTGTCGAAGTCTGTCACGGTGAAGTTCTCGAAGCCAAGCTACGAGGCATTGAGACTGAGGGCGAGAAAAGCCAACCGCAAGTTGGCGGAGTACATCCGTGAGTCCGCCTTGAACGGCGAGGTGGTCAGTGGACACAACACTGAGACGGTTGCCATTGCCAAGAACCTCATCGGTATGGCAAACAATCTCAACCAACTTACCAAGTTGTCGCATCAGAGAGGTTTCCATGAAACCCATGTATATGTGGTGGACTTGTTGAGAAGATTGAAATCCATCCTTGGTGAGTATCGCCAAGCAAGTTCTAAACCGAAGCCAAGCGGAATGAACAGAAAGGAGGATACCACATGATAGGAAAGCTAAAGAAAGGGGCATCCTTTGGTGGTTGCATCCGCTATGTGACAGGCAAGGACGAGGCGAAAATCCTTGCTTCCGATGGTGTTCTGCTCGGCACGAATGCCGAGATAACGCAAAGTTTCGAGCTGCAAAGGCATCTAAATCCAAGGATAAAGAAGCCTGTGGGACACATTGCATTGAGCTTCAAACCAGAGGACAGGCCACGTTTGACGGATGAGTTCATGGCTAAGATAGCCCTTGAATACATGCAGATGATGGGCATTACCAAAACCCAATTCATCATAGTAAGGCATCACAACACGGACAATCCACATTGTCATATCGTATATAACCGCATCAATAATGAGGGCAAACTCATATCAGACAGGAATGATTACAGGCGTAATGAGCAAGTGACCAAGGCTCTTAAATCCAAGTATGGATTTACTTACGGAACGGACAAGAGTAAGACTAACACTCGCAAATTGCGCAATGCGGAGCGTGCCAAATACGAGATTCACAATGCTGTAAAGAGCGCATTGAGAATGGCAGATAGCTGGGACGAGTTCAAAAGTGAACTTGCAAAACGAGGTGTTCACTTAGAGTTTGTCTATAAGGATAAGGAGCGAACCAAGGTTCAAGGCATCCGTTTCAGCAATGATGGATATAGCTTCAAGGGTACGCAGATTAGCCGAGACTATAGCTTTGGCAAACTGAATGCGAGATTTAAGGTAATGGAGAACCATTTATCAGCAAGAGCCAGTTCTACTCAACAATATGAGCAAGGTAGTTTCAAGGACGAGCTGTTGCCATTCATGTCGGAGAGCAGCCTGAACCCATGGAATGGTATTTCTTCCATAGGACTCTTTGCTCCTGCCAATGCACAGACCTTTGAGCAATTCCCAGAGGATGAATCATCCAAGAAAAAAAAGAAGAAACGCAGAAGAGGCTTTAGCCTTTGATGCAAGTTACAAACCATTCAAACAACAAAAGAAAGATGAAAGAAGAACTATTGGAAGCCATCTACGGCACAGTTGAGAGATTGGAGCAGAAAGTCGATGAACTTTCTGCTTCACCAAAGTACGCAGGAGCGGAAACCGTTCCTGCAAGTAATGACACAACCAAGTTGGAGAAATCAATCATTGCTATGTTTGGCAAGGAAGAGGAAGTCAGAGGTAAAATATCCAAATTAAGAGATGCCATTGTTGTTTTTGTTGACCTTATCAAGGCTGAACTCGGCAAAAATGAGCAGCGAAGCAAGCTCTTGGTTGATGCTGTCAAGCAGATGAGACAAGAGAATGATGTTTCCTCGAAGGCATTGCAAGACAAACTTGAAGTGATGAACAATTCACCTCAGAAGAAACTTGTCACCCATCGCTTCGAGCCTACATCAAAGTATGTTCTTCTTTTCATTGGCGGCTTGGCTCTATCTCTCGTTCTCTCCATTTGGGGCAACCTCACCCAATGGCGAGAGCACCAAGATTGGGAGGAGGCAGACTTGAAATATCGTGCATTGAAGATGGTTCTTCCATCTGACGACCCCAATGTTCGATACATCGAAAAGAACTTTTCTGTATGCCCAAATAAAGAAGTTATTGAGAAAGTGAGAACTCATGTAAATATTTACGAGGACTCAATTCGCTATCATAACGAAATGATACAGATGGCAGCAATTAAAGATAGCATTGCTAATAGCCTATTTAAAGAGGTGAGTGAAATTAAAAAGAAAATTAATCAGAAATAATAGACAACGACCAACGGGTACAAGCGCATTCTTCGCTTCGAATCGGGTAGGAGGTAAATGCTAATCATAAAAGGCAGTTGCCTCCTATTTTCACATTTACCGACCTCCCACACCAGGCTTATTAGGGACTTGCCCCATTAGATAAGCTCATGCCGAGCATACCAACAAAAAAAACGTGGGTAATCATAGGCTTATCCACGGATTTTTATTTAAATGGAGAAAATAGTATAAATCTTCATTATTGGGAAAACTATACTGAACAAAATGCAAATAAACTGCATTAAACTATAACAGTGATAGCATGACATAGTTTAGCTTACACTCTCGTTAACACACACTAATTCTTGTAGAACCATAATAAAAAACTCCCCATAGAGTTTACTTTTGAATAAAATTTACGTAAATGATAAGATTTTTTACCTGATTAACAAATATAGAATCTCCTTTTGCTTCATAAGAAAATAATGTATTATTATCCAAAAGTTTATCCTTACTAATCACAACAATTCTAACCAAAGGAATCTCTAAATAGTTTGCGAGCTTTTTATCTGATTCTACTTCACTTTTAGTATAGGATATTATACCATCACTCCTATACACATCTACATTTTGCAGTTTCTTTTTAACATAATAAACACTCTTTTTTATAGTATATTTCTCCCCTCTATATTCTATCGTTCCACAAGAATTATTATATTTTAATCCTGAGGAAACTTCTTTACAATAGTTTCATAAACAACAATGCCACTTCACACACCTTTTAGTGCGCAAAGTGGCATTAATTATAAGACGTTGAACGAGCAGTAACCCGTTGTATCTCTGTAGCCTTCTGTTGTCTCTATTCTCATTTTCTTCCCAATGCGATATGTCCCTTTCGTATATTTCTGACGTACATTGCCCAGATCAATTTGAAATTTTCTGGCAGTGTTTGGTCGGATGCCAAGACCTATCTCTATAAAGGCAGCATTCTTCAATGGAATCTTTTTCCAACCTTTATTTTCCTTCTCGATAAAGTACTCATAACCAACGATACAAGTCCATGGTAAATTGTTGGTTATAGTCAACGTAACAACTTGAGGTTTATTCGTAAAATGCGTCTGCGAGAGTTCCAAGCCAAGGTTTCCTTGTACAGAGTTGGCCTCTTTTGCTGTTTTGGTCTCTTGCTCGGATTTATTCTCTTGCACATTACTAGTTAAAGCACTTGCTTCCGTTACTTGACTATTACTTTTATCCCCAACAGAGCAAGAAAGAAACAATAAACATGCAATCATGCATCCTAGCAAAAAAATAAAATTAATTTTCATACTCATTATTTTTTATGTTAGACAAAAATGAAAATTACAAAGGTCACTATCACTAACCTATTTTGTTTTGGCTTTATTATTAACAGTTTCTTCATAAACAATCATCTATTAAAATCCTGACTACTACTATTGCTTCCACTTCCAAAAGAACCAAAACCATTCCCACTTGAAGAAGAACGTGTATTTGAATTGCCTTTTTTATTGGACAGTAGTGAATTATGATAAATCGAGTTACTTCATTAAAATTGATTTATTATTGCTGCCATAGCCGATAATCTTGACATCTACTTTTGAATGGATTAAAGTTGGTGAATCTTGTATCTTGTATTGGAAGTAGATTGTATCTATTTTCTCTGTTGTGGCTATTTTAAGAGTTTTAACTTCGTCGAATATATCCAATGTTATCTTTTTGAATTTTTTATTGTCGCAAGCAACCACTTTTTTTTAACAATATATCCTCGTTGGTCTGTCGTGTATTCAACAGCAACGTATGCTTCTAAATTATTTTTTTGAAACTCAATAGGATATTTACACTTTTTTTCCAATTCGTTTATGAACAACTCTCTATTTCTATAGCCAGGATTACCTGAGCTTACTTGGCGTACACCAAATAGTTGCGGAGATGTTCCCACAAGAGACACATTAGTATTGGAGTTGCATGAACCAAATACTACCAAAACTGTCAATAATATAATACCCACTAATTCCTTCATCTTTATTCTATATGATTTTATCCATGACTCCACTTTAAAAGTGGATTAAATTTGAATTAAACATATGCCTTGGAAAGCCTTTATGCAATCCTCGGCGTTAACTAACTCTGACAACCAGTTGGCGAACGAGTTGTTTATGCAACGTGAAAATGCCTCCTGTAGCCCAAATATAGCCCCAAAGTGGGGCGATTCGCTCTTTGAACTATTTTGTTGCCATCTTGGAGAAACCAAAACACTTTTTGCCTAAGTCCTTAATGGATGCACCTATGTGATATACACAGTTCGCTGCTCTCCTTTTTTTCTATTTTATCTGTCATATTTATATTCATTTTTCCAATATCACAAATTGTGACTTTGAACATTACCATATTTAACAGCATTCAAAGGTAGTGCTTTTAGCCTTTAAGCCACTATTGCACAAACCCTTTTTGAAAAGAACGTAAAATCAATAGTTTTATTGCTATGATTGTGTATTTTTAATCGGTTAACTCGTTGCACCGTATTTACCCCTTAAACGGATGATTTCCCGACAACAGGAGTCGATAACATTACAATAAGCCCACAAAAGGGAGAACAGATATATGATTTGTCTGGAAAAAAGGTAACAAGCATAGAGAACGGACGCATATATATTTTTAATAATAGGAAAAAGGTAATATCTACAATTCATTAAAAAGAAAAAATATTAGAAAGGAATTATGGAAAGCGATATTTGCCCATAATTCCTTTTATTTTTATATGACCCCACCAACTCCAATTGGATATAATCAAAACGGTACGACCGGTTTCCAGAAATCGCTAATTTGATTTAGTTTCAAGTTTCTCTTCCAAACATTAGCTTTAACAAAATGCTCTTCATAAACAGCCCTGTCTCGCTCTGGATAAATGTTCCCTTTCCAATATTGTCTCAATTCGGCAACCTTAATGAGATGTCCATTGGTGCATACATATTTTGCATATTCGTTCTCTGCGGAAGAAACATACACTCTTGAAAGAATACATTTGTATTTGCCGCTGATTTTGGGGTTTGAAATATCTTTGAATTCTTCAATTTTGTCATAATGCTCTGTATTAGGATTCCAAACATATGCATCAAAATGTTTAGTGCCAGAAGCACCAAAGCTACCCAAATAAAACAGCACATCTTCTTTTATACCGTCAAAATTCAAGTCAGTCAACAGACAACTATCAATACGTTCTTCATTTGGTACAAGATCATCATCTTCAGGATATTTGTATCCGAAGCGATGAATGGTCTTGTCGCCACGTTTTATAATCACGCCATAATCAACATCGTCAACCTCATGTTCTATCATAAGGCTTAGAGTGTCGTCATTACTTCTCATAGAAGAATCAGAAGTTGCTTCTTTCTGTAGAACACATTTCGTTTTATTCTTATTGCATCCCCATACAACAAGAAAACTACAAAAAATGAGTAGAATAAAAACTATCTTTTTCATACTTCTTTTTATTTTTATTGCGACAAAGATACAGAATTTCTTTTTATTTTCTGCAAAAATTAGCAATTATCTTACTCCACCAATAGCAATTGGATATAAATCGTGCTGTGGGAACTTCTCGCAGCCGATATAGAGCGTGTCGAAGGCATCGGTGCCGTCGGTACGGTGTTCGAGAAGGTCTTCTTCTGATTCAGGTTGTTTTCACCAAAAAGGTGCAGATGAAGCGAAGCGTAACAGGAGATGAAGCCGATGGCTGCTGCCCACAAAGGAAAAGCCATTGTCCTACGTTGGTTGGGCGCAAGACAAAGGCATTATATGGAAAGGCGGATTAGGAGGAATTCCGCTTCAATAAATCTTTAACATTTCCATTCTTCTTACTATTCAAAAATTCTAAACAAAGCATACATTATAGACATAAAACCAACAACATATCCTTTAAGATAATTAATATAGTTTATTGTAAAACTCGGTGGGAAATTACGCCTGTCTTTGTATGTGATATTTAGGAATGTAATACCAAAGAATATTGCACAAATACTATCATATCTTTTAAATAAGATGGTTGTTATTCCTAAGCATATCATCAAAATTGAAAAAATCAAGTAAGTGCCATATTTTACGGCACTTACCGACTTTTTGTGCTTAATAACAGAAAACATTATTGCAATTCCTGTTATAGACGCTAATATTCCCCAACCACAAATATAGTTCATAATTATTACTTTTTGCAAATAGTACTATCGTACTGGCTATGCCACATTGCATGGAATCATGTTGATGAAGACTTTTTATCGTTTTGGTCATTGATTAATACATTTTCATGATAGCACTATCAATATTCTTATTAACCTCAATTTCTTCACGTTTAGATTTCTTGCCATAGCTAAGGCTGTAAGTCAGTGTTAAATTTATATTACGCCCATTGATTTCGTTAAAAATCCGCGAATTTCTATTATAACACCCATAATCCATTGTTATATGTTGCTTGTCATAACGTGAAAAGGGATTGCGTACTAAAGCCTCAATAGCCAACGCCTTATGAGTCCAGCTCACTTTCCATTCATAGGTAGGACGACGTTGGATGAACCACGGTTGTCGAATATCAAGTGATTTATATGGAGTCTGATAATCGAAACTAAGCATCCATTCTCCTGCAAGATAAACCAAGCCACCTTTTATGCGAAAACTGTTGTGCGACATATCGTAAGTAGCCCCTTTTAATGTATTACATTCTTCAATCACTGTGGCGCTCAAACGCAAATGCTCATTGAATAAATTATAGGCACAACCTACAGTAAACATATTACCGTAGAAAGTTCCGCCATTTATACGAGTATCAAAAATCGTATTCGTATTAGCTGTATACTGATGTACTATGTTGTCAAAATAAATATTACTATCATACGATAAAGACAAACGAATTTTTCCAATTTGTCCATTGTATGAAAGGGTGTTTCCTAATACTTTCATCGGTGCAATGTCAGGATTACCACAAGTTGCCTCAAAAAAAGATGTCGGAACAACCATTGAATTTTTTTCTGACGGTTCAAATAAAGTATGAGTAAAAAGACCATTTAACGATAAAGAGTGCTTGTTATTAATGACATAGTTTCCACCATAAAAAGCAACAGGCATACAGTAATTATTATGTATGGAGTTTAAAGAAACGGCCGTGTTAGATAACCCCGCAGAGATATAGTAATAGTATTTCTCACTATATTTGCTAAGTTGAAGTAATCCAACAGTAATGTTGGAAGTCAGATGCTGTTTTCCATTTGCTGTTCCATCATAATTATCAGTATAATGTTTATAATCATTGCTAAATGCGCCTGTTAGAGTAAGGCTATTTTTCCAAGTTTTCGAATAGCGAATATTACCATTCAGCACATAGTTGTCTTCTATTACTTTTGAACTTAATGAAGCTTGTTCTGTTTCTGCATACAGACTGTGGTATTTATTGTGCCCCATAGAAGCAGATGCTGTAACGTCAAAAGCCTGCTCTTTAGGCAACCATAATGTGTAATTTACATACGCTGATGGTGCTATAGATTGGCTGTTATATGAAACAGTACGCTTTGTTGCACCATATGGTTCGGTGTAGTAAATACCCTGTATGGTATTGGAATTTGGCACAGCCTGACGATTAAAGCCCACATAGGTATTTAATCTGTGGGTGTTCCCCATGGAGGTTAAGCGCAATCGCATAGCTTGCCCATTATTTATTTTCAACGGACTCTCATCTTTATAATTACGTTCCAAAACGGATTTATCTGAAAAGACATACATATCATTTCCCTCTGTATAGCTATGATCTCTATGCCAGTCACCAGTGACGGTTAGGGAAAGTGTGTATCGTTTTTTATTAAAATCAGCAAAAGCTAAATATTCCCCCGATTTGTAGGCAAATCCTTCATTTGCAGAAAAATAAACATTGCCCCCATAATTCATTTTTACAGTTATAAAATTAACCAATCCTGCTTTACCTGCATATTTACCGCTTGGAGTTCTTATATACTCTATTGTACGAATGTTCTTTGCACTAAGAGATGCTACATCTTCTGGCAATGCCTCCATTCCATTAATGCACAATACAACCTCTCCTCCACTATGAGTAGTAATGCTACGAGTGCGTGCTGATACTTCCA
Organism: Segatella intestinalis; assembly: GCF_029348455.1. NCBI lineage: Bacteria > Pseudomonadati > Bacteroidota > Bacteroidia > Bacteroidales > Prevotellaceae > Segatella > Segatella intestinalis. The sequence continues at coordinate 1,226 of NZ_JARJVV010000032.1, read as the reverse complement.
AGTCAGGAGTCTGCATAAGATATAGTAGATTAAAACCATTTGTAGAATGTTTTTTCTCAAGTTGAGTTGGTATCAACAATGCCTTGTTGCTCATTTCAATTTGACCATCAGCAGTAACAATAACTTCTGGCAGTTTTTCGGTCTTGGTACTGTCTGTTTGTGCTGTAATGTCTGTTATTGTGACAAACAGCAAGAAAAAGAATATATAGTATTTATACATTGTATATCATATTTTAGTATCGACTTCAAAAATAAAATGTCGACGATTATTATAAGCAAGGATTGGGTATGCCGAAATATAGTATTTGGCAGCCCCATCCATTTGAACTCTTCAGAGAACCTTACAAGCTACAATTCCATTAAAGGTTGGTGCTTGGTAGGCTCGGTTTTGGTCGTGTGATAATAGGACACATGCAATTGCACACAGCTGTATTGTCACAGCTTTGGCTACTTCTTGAAGAACCACAAGAACCTTGTGCTGCTACAGTGTGAGCTGGACCTCCAAGAACAAGCATTAATGACTCCTTGTTCAGAACAAAAAATTCGTCTGTCAGAACAGATTTCAAAAGATTATTTTTTCATAAATTGAAATAATTTAAGTTAGCCTACTCTATGAGCTTTTCGGCATCCGCTTTTATTTTCATTTAAAAATGTGGAGTGAGCGATTTCAAGACACAATATACTTGGAATATTTCCAATCCTTAATTCCGCAACACTAACTACTGCTACCCAAATGGTCTGGGTGGTAGTAGAACTGCATCTTCTCGTATGTATCGCCTTCTAGGAAGTTGTTCTTTGCTGCTCGTGCCATAGCACGTGCCTGCGCAGCCTCCAAGCTGCCTTCATTGCAGCAGAAGCCCTTGCCATCGACATAATCGTTGTTGTCCTCGCCATTGTACGGCACTGCAAGGGTTGCCTCCTTTTTTCTATTTTATCTGTCATATTTATATTCATTTTTCCAAAATCACAAATTGTGACTTTGAACATTACCATATTTAACAGCATTCAAAGGTAGTGCTTTTAGCCTTTAAGCCACTATTGCACAACCCCTTTCTTTGAAAAGAACGTAAAATTAATAGTTTTATTGCTGTGATTATAGTTATATAAACAAACTATGCCAACAAATGTGTAGAATAAAGATTCTTTGTATGATAATAGCTTTGCAACTATATCTATACATTGAATTACAACAAAAAAATGTGTGGGAGCACAATGTTTTCTATCTA
>NZ_JARJVV010000031.1:0-12190 GCF_029348455.1 Segatella intestinalis | reverse complement strand
ATCCTTAAAAAGGATAAAACGATCAAGGGAAGTATCAACTTAAAAAGAATGAAAGCTGGCTGGGACGAAAATTACCTGTCAAAACTTTTGGAGGCGAACGCATTTTGATGCGTCCGCCCTGAGTATCGAACTTATATTCTAAAGTTTAGAACATAGATTTATCAACAAGAGCCAGAACAAATTCATAACTAAAAGAAAATATTCGACCTGTACGGATGGAATTACGCAGCACGCCCTGAAAGGGCAGAAGCTCTTAGCCCAGGGCGTTCCAACCATACAGGTCGAAAATATTGGGTAATTTCAACCGTACAGTTCGCAACATTTTCTGTGGTACTAAAGTAACTATTCATGGCTGTAGGGGGTAAAGAAGTGCATAAGCCTTGCAGACTTCATAGCTGCGTCTTTGGATGAGGATACTTGTTGAAAAATTCGTAACTGCTATATATATAATAAGGTGTAGTATCTTTCGGAAGAGTATAAAAAGCAAAAATATTACTTTTTTGCAAAATTCTTTCGAAATAATTTGCTCAGTTCAAAACTTTGTATTACCTTTGCACCCGCAAACAAGCAATGGTTTGCTCGGATGGCGGGATAGCTCAGTTGGTTAGAGCGTCGGATTCATAATCCGGAGGTCCCGGGATCGTAGCCCGGTCCCGCTACGAAGAAGCACTTGTGAACATTAGTTCTCAAGTGCTTTTTTTCGTTTTTAGATAGTCAAAGAAAGAATAGGAAAGTCTTTCTGGTGGCTTTCTAATTGTTGCATGATAGTTTTGTGGAAATCTAAAAAAATGCAAAGATGCCTTTGTTTCTCAAAAATATTCGTATTTTTGCGGATGAAAACGAATATGACTTTATTTTAACTTAAGAGATATGACTACTAAATGGAACTTTCGTATAGGTTCTCTATATCTTATTATATTATGCTGCCAGCTTCTTTGCTCATGTGGCAACAAGCCCAAGAAGTATATTATCGGCGTTTCGCAATGCTCTATGGATGCTTGGCGAGAGAAACTGAACAGCGAGTTGAAGACAGCCGAGTATCTCAATGACTCAGTAGAGGTGCGTCTGGCTTCTGCCGATGACGACAATGACAGTCAGCTGTCGCAGATCAATTACTTTATCGACCAGGGTGTCAGTCTGCTCATCGTTTCTCCCAATCAGGTGAATGCCATTTCGCCTGCCCTCGAAAGAGCACAGCAGAAGGGCATTCCTGTGATTCTTGTCGACCGTAAGACGCAATCGAAGAAGTATACAGCTTTTATCGGTTGTGACAACTATCTGTTGGGTAAATTGGTTGGCGATTATATCGCCCAGCGCCTGAATGGAAAGGGACGTATCGTTGAGATACGTGGTCTTGACGATTCTTCTCCTGCCATCGACCGCCATCGCGGTTTTGTTGATGCTTTGAATGCCTATCCCGATTTGCAGATTGTGGCTTCCGAATCGGGTGACTGGAAGGAGCAGAGCGGTTCGGAGGTGATGAAACGAGTATTGTCCAAGACACAGGACTTCGATTATGTGTTTGCGCAGAACGACCGCATGGCTTATGGTGCCTATAAAGTAGCCTGTGAGCATGGCTTGCAGGACAAATGTCGTTTTGTGGGCGTAGACGGTTTGGCAGGTAAGCATGGCGGACTTGAGTTGGTAAGACAAGGAGTGTTGGAGGCTTCCATGCTTTATCCTACTAAGGGCGACGAGGTGATAGCTCTGGCTATGAAGATCTTGCGTCATGAGCCATTTGCCCGCGACAACTATCTGCCCACATCGATTGTAACCCGGAATAATGCCGAACTGATTCTGATGGAGTCGAAGGACAGCGAGCAGCAGCGCAGCAGTCTTGACATGCTGCACCGGAAGGTTTCTCAATACAACTCCGCCTATCATGTGCAGCGGTTCTTTACCTTGGGACTTGTTCTGTTGGTAGTGCTCATCGTAGTAGTGGCAATTTATATGTTCCGCAGCTATCTTGTCAAGACCCGTCTTAATGAACAGCTTGCCCAGAGCAATGACGAGTTGAAGCGACTCAACGAGGAGGTGCTCGAACTGACACATTCGCGACTGGTGTTCTTCACCAATATCAGTCATGAACTCCGTACACCTTTGACGCTTATTGCCGACCCTGTGGAGATGTTGCTCGACGACCGTTCCATCAAGGGTAGGAGCAGGGAACTTTTGCAGATGGTGCAGCGCAATGCTCTGTCGTTGCAGCAGTTGGTAGGCTCTATACTCGACTTCCGTAAGATACAGAACGGCAAAATGGAACTGAGTTTGAGCCGTTTCGATTTGCCAGAGGCCTTGCAGCAGTGGACGGGCGACTTTGCCATGACGGCACAGCGTAAGAAGATACAGTTGCATTTGGACACCTCGCATTTCTCTTCTGCCGATGTCGTGGCCGACAAGGAGAAACTCGCCCGTATAGTCTTCAATCTTCTGAGCAATGCCTTGAAGTACACCCCTGCAGGTGGCTTTATTCATGTGTCTTTGGCGGATGAGGGAGAACGGCTCCGCATAGAGGTGAAGGATTCGGGTAAAGGCATCGACAAGGAAGAACTCACCAAGGTGTTCGAGCGCTTTTTCCAGGCCAAGGGTGCGGCGAGTGGTACGGGCATCGGACTGGCTTTGGTCAAGTCGTTCGTAGAGTTGCATCATGGTGAGGTGAGGGTAGAGAGTGAACCAGGAAAAGGCACTTGCTTTATCGTCCTGCTGCCCCGACAGCAAGAAGGTTTTGTGGAAGAACCACAGTCGGAAGCTGCCGATAAGTCCTCTTCTTTCTGCGATGACGGCTCGTTGCAGTATATCGACGACGGAGAACGTCATGGCGGCAAATTGCAGCAAATTATCAGCGAGCATGGCGAAAAGCCCACCATACTGATCATAGACGACAATAATGACATCCGACAATATGAGCGAACTCTCTTGCAGGACTATTATTTTGTGCTCGAGGCATCTGATGGTAGGGAGGGACTTGAGATAGCCCGTAAGGAAGTGCCCGATCTGGTGATATGCGATGTGATGATGCCAGTCATGGATGGACTGGAGTTTACGCAGCAGTTGAAGACCAATACCGCCACCTCGCACATTCCAGTCATCATGCTCACAGCAAAGAATCTGGAAGAACATCGTGCAGAAGGTTATGAGCAGGGAGCCGACTCTTACATCACCAAGCCTTTCCATAGCAAGGTGCTTCTGGCTCGTGTGGAAAATCTGTTGCACCAGCGTGCCCATCTGCGTCAGCTCTTTGCACAGGGTGCTGCCGAAGGAAAAGAAACAGAGGAGGTGTCCAGACTGGACGACCGTGACAAGGCTTTTGTCAAGCAGTTGCACGACATCATCAAGTCGCACATGGGTAACAGCGATTTTGGTGTCGAGGATATCGGAGCCGAGATAGGACTGAGCCGTGTGCAGCTTTATCGTAAGGTGAAGGCCATCACCGGCTCGTCGGTAGTCGACCTTTTGCGCAAGGCTCGTCTTGCCAAGGCCCGTCGTCTGCTCGAAGCCAACAGCATGAACATCTCTGAGGTGGCTTACGAGGTGGGTTTCTCTTCACCTTCTTATTTCACCAAGTGTTTCAAGGATGAGTATGGAATGTTGCCTGGTGATGTGACAAATGCTTAACTGACAGTTGTCTTTCGTCCGGTTGTGATGCAGGAATATGTTGTAAATCGTTCATAGAATGGTAATCATGTTGTGTCAGAACATTTTCCTTTTTTCAAGATTTCTTTTTTCTTAGAATGATGAGAACCACACCTGCCAGGATGAGCAGGATGCCGATGCCCAAGCGCAACGAGAATGCCTCGCCAAAGATAAGCACACCGATACATACAGCTGTTACAGGTTCGAGAGCCCCCATGATGGCGGAAGGGGTGGAGCCTATCAGGTTGATCGAAATCGTCATGAAGAAGAGCGAGAGCACCGTAGGCAGAAGAGCCAACTGCAGGGCGCACCCCCATTGCATAGGAGTGTGGAGCATCTGCAGGCTGTCGCCCGACAACCACGAAAACACCAATATCGCTATGAAGCAGAATACCAAAATCCAGAAGGTGAACTTCAGGCTCGACATGGTAGTCTGCCATTGGTTGACGGCAATGATGTAGATGGAGTAGAGTAATGATGATGCCATGACCAAGGCAAAACCAGCCGTGCTGAGTTTGGCGTCACCGTCACCCTGGTAGAGCATTCCTACACCTGCTACGGCAAGCAGGATGGCCATCGATGTGCTCCATGTCACCTTCTCATGGAAGAAAGCCGTCATCAGCAAGGCTGTCATGATGGGGTAGACGAAGAGCAGGGTGCTCGCGATGCCTGCTGCCATGTAATGAAAGCTCACGTAAAGGGTGATGGACGACAGGGCGAAGAAGGTGCCCAAGAGTGCAAACTTGATGGCGTGTCCCCATTTGATGGCGAAACTCTCTTTGCGTATCAGCATGACAAGAGCGAACATCAGAACTGCCAGACCATACCGATAGCTGAGTACCGTACCCGAGTTGAATCCGTCTTCATACAGCTTGAGGGTTCCTAAAGGATTCGTACCATAACAGACTGCAGCCACTATGGCAGCTGAAAAACCTTTCAATGTGTTGTTGCCAGAAGGTTGTTGTTCCATTTCTTTTTGTGTTGTTTTACTATTTTTTCTCCAGCTCCACTCTGTTGGCGAGTGTGAGGTATTATCCGATTTATTTCGGGCAGCAAAAGTACATCTTTTATTCGAGAAAAGAGAAAAAATAGCAAAAGAAATGGTTGCTTTTGTCACTTTTTCGAAAATAAATTGTACCTTTGCGGATAAGTAGCGAGTTTCTCCTACGCAAACCTTGAATACATTCAAAATAACCAAACAACATAAAACAAAATGGAACAGATCAAGAACGAGCAGCTCACAGTAGAGATTTCATCTCTTGGAGCAGAACTTCAGAGCATCAAGGATGCTCAAGGTAACGAATATCTTTGGGACGGCGACGAGCAGTACTGGAATCGCCATTCTCCTATACTTTTCCCTATTGTGTGCGGCTTGTGGAAGGATACATACCGTATCGACGGCAAGAAGTATCAGTTGGGACGCCATGGCTTTGCCCGTGATACAGAGTTTCAGCTCATCAGCAAGGGCGAAGACCGAATCACCTACGCCCTGACCGACAGCGAGGCCACACTCAAGGACTATCCTTATCACTTCAACTTAGCCATCACTTATCGTCTGGAGGGTAAGAAACTGCATGTAATCTGGCATGTTGCCAATACCGACGACAAGCAAATCTTCTTCCAGATTGGCGGTCATCCCGCTTTCCTCGTTCCTGGTGCCGAAAAGGGTAAGGAACTGAAGGGACAGTTGAAGTTCGACAACCCTGATCCAGAGCGCCTCTATGGCAATGTGGGCGGTTGCGTGGTAGAGGGCTATCACAAGGTGCCTACCGAGAATGGTGTTTGGACATTTACCGAGGACAGCTTTGCTGACGATGCCGTCATCTTCGACCGCAGTCAGCTTAAGAAGATCACTCTTCTCGACGAGGCAGGTCAGCCTCACGTCTCACTCGACATCAAGACTCCTGCTGTTGGTATCTGGAGTCCTACAGGCAAGCATGCTCCATTCGTGTGCATCGAACCTTGGTATGGTCTTCACGACTGGGCTGAGTACGACGGCGAGTTCAAGGACAAGTATCTCATGAACAGCCTGCAGCCAGGTGCCAGCTTCATGAGCGAGTATACCATTACGATAGAGAAATAATGATTGGTTAATCATATTTTATACGTAACACATATTTTATTTTTGACACGATGAAAGAAGAAATGAATCTCCCCGAGAATGCCTTCCGCGAGTTGAAGGACGGTGAGCAGTATCAGCCCCTGATGGGTCCCGACAAGGCTTATCCTGAGGTCAATGCATGGTCGGTAACCTGGGGTATTGTGATGGCTGTCATCTTTTCGGCGGCAGCAGCCTATCTTGGACTGAAGGTAGGACAGGTGTTCGAGGCTGCTATCCCTATCGCTATTATTGCCGTAGGTGTGAGCACAGCCACTAAGCGCAACAAGGCCTTGGGCGAGAATGTGATCATACAGAGTATCGGAGCCTGTTCGGGTGCCGTGGTGGCGGGAGCCATCTTCACCCTGCCAGCCATCTATATTCTGCAGGCCAAGTATCCCGAGATGACCACTTCGTTTATGAAGATATTCTTAGCTTCTGCCCTCGGAGGAGTCCTGGGCATCCTGTTCCTCATACCTTTCCGCAAGTACTTTGTGAGCGACATGCATGGCAAGTATCCTTTCCCTGAGGCCACAGCCACCACACAGGTGCTTGTCAGCGGAGCCAAGGGTGGCGATCAGGCCAAGCCCTTGCTCATAGCAGGACTGGTGGGAGGTTTGTACGACTTCATCGTGGCAAGCTTCGGATGGTGGAACGAGAACTTCACAAGCCGCGTCATCGGATGGGGCTGCGACCTTGCCGACAAGGCAAAGCTTGTGTTCAAGGTGAATACGGGTGCTGCCGTGCTCGGTCTGGGCTACATCGTGGGTCTCAAGTATGCCCTCTATATCTGTTTTGGCTCTTTGGCTGTATGGTGGCTCATCGTTCCTGGTATGAGTCTGCTTTTCCACGACCAGGTGCTCAATGCCTGGGATCCTTCCATTACATCTACCGTAGGAGCCATGTCTCCTGAGGAGATTTTCCGTGCCTATGCCCGCAGCATCGGTATCGGTGGTATTGCCATGGCTGGTATCATTGGCATCATCAAGAGCTGGGGCATCATCAAGGGAGCTGTCGGTTTGGCAGCCAAGGAGCTGAAAGGAAAGAGTGGGGTCGATGCGGAGGTGAAGCGTACTCAGCGCGACATCTCGTTCAAGATCATCGGCATCGGTTCGCTGGTCTGCATTCTTGTCACCTTCCTTTTCTTCTGGTTTGGTGTGATGGATGGCAACTTGCTCTTTGCCATTATCGCCATTCTGCTGGTAGCCGTTATTGCTTTCCTCTTTACTACTGTTGCCGCCAATGCCATCGCTATCGTGGGCAGTAACCCTGTCTCGGGCATGACGTTGATGACCCTCATCTTTGCCTCTGTGGTGATGGTGGCAGTCGGTTTGAAAGGTCCTGGCGGTATGTTGGCAGCTCTCATCATGGGTGGTGTGGTATGTACTGCACTTTCTGTGGCTGGCTCGTTCATTACCGACTTGAAGATAGGTTATTGGTTGGGTACTACTCCCAAGAAGCAGGAGAGCTGGAAGTTCCTTGGCACCTTGGTGAGTGCAGCTACTGTAGGCGGTGTGATGATGCTCTTGAACGAGACTTATGGTTTCGCTTCAGGCTCATTGGCAGCACCTCAGGCCAATGCCATGGCAGCAGTCATCGATCCGTTGATGAATGGAGTGGGAGCACCATGGGTGCTTTATGGCATCGGAGCCTTGTTGGCCATCGTGCTTACCTATTTCAAGATTCCAGCTTTGGCTTTTGCCTTGGGTATGTTTATTCCTCTCGAACTCAATGTGCCTCTTGTTGTCGGTGGAGCCATTAACTGGTGGATCACTTCCCGTTCTAAGGACGCTCAGGTAAACAAGGAGCGTGGCGAGAAGGGTACACTCATAGCCAGTGGTTTCATTGCCGGTGGTGCCTTGATGGGTGTGGTGAGTGCACTGCTCAAGTTTGGTGGCATCGAGGTGAGTGTTGCTGACAGTTGGTGGACCAATCCTTTGTCTGAGGTCTGCTCGCTCATCGCTTATGCCCTCCTCATTACCTATTTCGTGAAGGCTACGAAGAAATAAAGGTCATATATAATAATGTATAAACAACTTATGAAGAAAACAATCTTTTCATTGCTCTTGCTTGCCGTATGCAGCTTAGGAGCATCGGCACAGAGTGCCGACGACCTTGATGCCAAGTACACCCAGGGTCTGCTCAAAGTGGGAACTCAGGCTCCCGATTTTGTACTCAAGAAAGCCAAAGCCGACCAGCCTGCTCTTTCTTTGTCTTCTTACAGCACCCATCAGGAAGGCACATTGTTGCGTCCTGGCTGTTGGGTAGTGCTCGACTTCTGGGCAACCTGGTGTCCCGACTGTCGCAAGGAGATTCCTGCGGTGAAGAATATCTATAAGAAATATCGCAACATGGTGAAGCTCATCGGCGTGTCCTTCGACACCGACAAGGAGAAGTTGAAGGCTTTCCGCGCTGAGAATGAGATTAAGTGGAGCATGTTCAGCGAGTACAAGAAGTGGAAGGAAACCAACATCTCCAAGGCCTACAATATCCAGTGGCTCCCTACCATGTATCTCATTGATCCTGAGGGAAAGGTGGCGTATACCACAGTGGTGGCTGCCAATATGGAGAAGAAAATTGCCGAGCTTGTAGCTGCGGGCAAGATGACTCCTTATATCCATGTAGCAGAATATCCTGGTGGAATGAAAGCCTTAGGCAAGGCTATCTCTGAAGAGCTCCAGTTCCCAGAGGTGGCAAAGAAGTATCATGCCACTGCCAAGGTGAAGCTTTCTTTCCTCGTCGACGAGGAAGGCAATTTGTCGGATATCACCGTGAAGGAATATCAGGGTCAGCCTCTCTCGGGTGCAGCCTTCTCTAAGTTGAGTCCTTCCGAGCAGAAAGACGTTGAGATACAGGTCAAGACCGTGCTTTCTGTGGAAGCCATCCGTACCATAACAGCCATTGGCAGTCGCACCAAGTGGAATCCTGGTTCGGAGCGAGGCAAGGTGATGAGTACCAAGTTCTCTCAGACCATCAATTTCAAGCGCTGATTTCATTCTTTAATCGTACTAAGTTGTCTTTTAGCACTGTTAAAGCATAAAAAACTGAAAAAATATTTGGAGATTTCAAATAATCGTCCTATCTTTGCATCCCAATAGTTACGAGTGAGTGGCTATTGGGATGTTTGTATCTTCCCATCATGAAAGAAGCAAGCAGATTCGGGGTTGACTGGATTTGACGGCGAGATGAGATGGTACGTAAGCACGCGGAGGCTCGTTGGCTACCTCCTAAATCTTAGTGAACGAACAATTAATTGGCGAAAATAACTACGCTCTCGCTGCCTAATCGAAGTACAGTAGATTGGCTTTATTCCGTCACAAGGTGATGGAACGGGACATCGCTCAACGGATGTGGTTCCGAATCTTGTTGGTCAAGCGGTGCAGGTAAATCGGAAATAGCGCTTGTAGGCCTCGTTGCAAGTGTGAAATTTTAGAGGATAAGGGCATGGTTGGTGGTCCAGGTCTTGCCATGTCACGAAAACCAAAGGCTGGAATAAGCGTGTAGAAAGCGTATGGTTTCCTTGTGCGGACGAGGGTTCGAATCCCTCCAGCTCCACTCCTTATACAATAAAGAGGGTGTGTCACAGACTTATGACACACCCTCTTTTTCTTTATTTATGTAGGCAAAGTTAAGACTTTTCTTTGAAAAAACAAATTATTTTTCTTTTCTTCTTAGTAATATTGAAAAATTAAGCAGAAAATATGGGATTATTCTTTTTTTGTGGTAAAGTTTACATCGTGATGTATTTTTTTTGTATCTATAAGATTTCATATCAGATACTTTTTGGATTTACCGTTGAGTATGTGTTCGTACGAAAAAAGTTTTTTATGAAAAAAGTGTCAAAGTATCATTCTTTGGCAGAACGTAGAGGTAAATAACTGATATATAATAAGATAGAAGAATGATACATTTTGGATTATCTTACAAGAAGTATCATAGAAGTATCATCAATCTGATAGAAGTATCATAAAAAACGTCATCTAAGTATCACAAAATCGTCATGAAACATTATGCATAAAAGCAAAGCCGCCAATCCGTAAGGAGTGCCCAAGAATCGCCTGACTTTTGGGCACTCTGTGAACACCGTACGGGCAATCAATGCCCATCGCTTGTTCTGTTTATGCCCGTCGCTTGTTCAGTCGATGCCCGTCGCTTGTTCCCTGAGTACCCATTTGACGGGCAAGACAGACCACCTGATGGTCTCTTACAGAACGGCTTATGTGATTTTATTCCTAATCCAGCTTGTCAATCTTTCTTCTTATTCATAGTTTGTATTAGCATTCTTTACATACAGGAAGAGTAGGTGCAAAGTTACGTATTACAGAAACTTCAGTCAAGAGTCCACTTGAAAAAGTCGAAAATCGTATTTTTTTTGTCTTTGCAACTTGATAATCAAGAGTATGTTTTCGTAAAATTGACTTTTTCAAGTGGGCTCAAAACTGGAATAGAAGACACTTCTTTTTTAGTCTTTTAAATCGACTCAAAGCCGAATTTAATGATGTTTCTTGTGATTTATGATACTTCTATGATACTTCTATGATACTTCCTGTAAAATAAACGAAAAAGTATCATTCTTGTATTGTGCAGTATATCAGATGTTTATAAGGATATCATACTAAATAATGATACTATGATACATTTTTCCGTAAAAAACACTTATGCGCAAGCAATTATTTTCAATATATCTTTCATGTTATCCAGCAGATAACTGATAGTCTTGTCTTCCATTTCTTGAGGAAAACCAAATCGGGTAAGCGGAACTCTGTATGGCTCTCATGTTAGAGCGAATCATTTTGTTTTTGATGAGATTAGGAGAAACTGTTTTTGCGTAATTTGCAGATAACTTGAAGGTTTCTTGCTGTTTTTTTTGTATTTTCAAGAAAATAGCTTATTTTTGCATCACAATTCAGTTATACGTTTTAAAAGGAGATGGATATGAAACGGATAGAAGAACGATATATTAGCTTGCTTACCGATTTCGGTTTTAAGCGTATTTTTGGAACAAAGCCTAACAAGGATTTGCTCATCAATTTCTTGAATTCCCTGTTTGATGGTTTTCAGGTCATCAAGGATGTGAAGTACTTGAATAGTGAGCACGTTGGTGACGTCTTTGCCGAGCGCAAGGCCATCTTTGATGTATATTGCGAAAATGAACGTGGTGAAAAGTTCATCGTTGAGATGCAGAATGCTTATCAGAAGTACTTCAAGGATCGTTCTTTGTTCTATTCTACTTTTCCTATCCGTGAACAGGCTCCAAAGGGTGCAGAATGGAACTTTCAACTTGAACATGTATATACTGTTGCTCTGCTGAACTTCGACTTGGAAGAAGAGGCATTTGACAAGAATGATATCAATCATGATGTAGGCTTGCTTGACAAGAAGACTCTTAAGGTTTTTAATGACAAACTTTCTTTCAAGTATGTTGAGATAGCGAAGTTCAATAAGACAGAGGAGGAACTTGACACGCTTTATGATAAGTGGTTGTATGTGTTGAAAAACCTTTCCCGATTGGATGAACGTCCTTCAGCCTTGAAAGAGAAAGTGTTTACTAAACTCTTTGAGGAGGCCGAGATTGCGAAGTTCACTCCAACAGAGTTGAAAGAATATGAGGATAGTTTGAAGGCTTATCGTGATGTCAAGAACTCTATAGATACGGCTTTGGAAAAGGGACGTGAGGAAGGTATGGCTAAAGGTATGGCTAAAGGTATGGAAAAAGGTATGGCTAAAGGCTTGGCTAAAGGCTTGGAAAAGGGGCGTGAGGAAGGTATGGAAAAAGAAAAGATATCTACAGCTCGCCGTCTTCTGTCAATGGGTCTTTCTGAAGAGCAAGTATCAACAGCCACCGAACTTCCGCTGGAGGAAATCCAGAAATTGAGGAAATAAGCCTGAATCTGGCAGAACTTTTGGAAAACAATATAAAAATGAGGAATGAATATGAGGATAGTTTGAAGGCTTATCGTGATGTCAAGAACTCTATAGATACGGCTTTGGAAAAGGGACGTGAGGAAGGTCTGGCTAAAGGCTTGGAAAAGGGGCGTGAGGAAGGTATGGCTAAAGGTATGGAAAAAGAAAAGATATCTACAGCCCGCCGCCTTCTGTCAATGGGTCTTTCTGAAGAGCAAGTATCAACAGCCACAGAACTTCCGCTGGAGGAAATCCTGAAATTGAGGAAATAAGCCTGAATCTGGCTGAACTTTCTGGAAAACAATATAAAAATGAGGAATTCAAGTTTCTCAAGTAAGCCCCACACGCCCAGAACCAACGGTCACCGGCGCGTAGCGGAATTGAAAATCGCTGGCCGAAGGGTAAAGCAAAGGTAAAGGGAAGAAGCTCTTAGAAGCAGCACGCCCTGTTTTACTCTAATTGAGCAAGCTTTGAGCGCATTTTTAACGTTAATTATGTTTAACGAGCCTTGGATCTTGCCTGATGTAGTTTACGTCATAGACTTCACCTTTTTCC
>NZ_JARJVV010000030.1:0-16108 GCF_029348455.1 Segatella intestinalis | reverse complement strand
AGTCAAAAATTGTCTTCTTCTGCTACAGGGGTAGGTATGCCTATATGCTTTCTGGGGGCTATTTTGCTTATTTTAACACAAAAAAGCTCTCAAAAATTTGGTGATGTCTTAGGAATCATGGTGTTTTTTTTGTTCATCTAACTCATAATAACCACCAGCACTAGCCTTGGCCTCAATGAAAAAGACAATGGTCTTGCCTAATTCATTCTTAGCGGTAATTACTAAATCAGGGTCGCCGAAGCCAGACAAGGAGAATTCGGAATAAAGTTCGAAGTCTTGAAATGTTTCTCTTTCGCCTGCCATGTGCAGGAATTCATTCATAGCCTCGTTTGCCGCCTTCTCGTCCTTGTTCAATGCAATACCATAGAATAGAGCGTTCATTGCTCCTCGTTCAGAATAACCTACAATCTTAATATTATTCATATTTATCTATATTTTATTAAACATTCTTCTAATTTTTCTTTCTGTTTGAACCTGCAAACTATGAGGTTCAAGCACCTCCACCTTTTCGCCCATTGGCAACGTCTTGATAGTAGGACCAGACTAAAGGGTAAGTACCTTGTGTGGTATGGTGCTGTTGAATAGTATCTGTCTCAAAGATACTATTTTTATCAATCTACTGCAATAAAATATACAATATATATATTATTATTAACATTTTTTAGTATCGCCCCTCAGTGATTCTATTCATGCGTGCGTCCTTTCAATTATGATATACAACTTACTGAACTTTATAATAGGGCGACCACGATATGTTGATGTGTTATAACCATTTGATTTTGCCCAGTCTATTATTTGGTTGCGATATTCTTCTGAATAATAGATTGTTAGCAATTTATGTTCAATCATTTCACTCCAGTTAAGAGGTATGCCGATGTTGTTGATGTCCTCAATACTCGCAATACCAAGAGATACAGCTGTAGGACTTTTCACGAAATTTCCATTTTCAGGTGTTGGTGTAACAGCTAATGACTGTTTAGCTCCGTCTATGAGTGATTTGATGGCTAAGATATCTTGGGCAAGATTAAGTTCTGCAATAAAGTCCACCTCAGCATCTACCAATAGGTGGAATAAATTACCATCTTCAGGACCAAGTTGCTTCAGTCCCCAATGTGCTTGGGAGCGAAGGGTCTCTACTGCACTTTTTTTAGCTTGTGCCTCTACTTTCTTCTGATTCTTTCTCTTTGTCATTCTATGTTTCGTTTTGATAGTTACTATTTCTTTATACGATGAGAAATCATCAGAATTCGGCTGTTTTGACGTTCTTTCTGCAAAATATCCGCAGAACTTACGCAATTTTTTTATGATTCTTCCGTTATCTTTAATAAAGTTGCAGAAAATCATGATAAGTAAAACCTATCTCAGATACATTTGGCTACTTGATACAATTATTGGGTCAAGAGAATCTCTAACCTACGACCATATTGTTAGAATGTGGAAAGGTTCTCCTTATGCTTATATGGGCGGTTTACCAATCCGTACCTTCCACGAACATCGTAAAGGTATCGAAGAAATGTTTGGAATTATCATAGAATGTGACAAATCCAAGGGATACACATATTACATCAAAAATCCTGAGGTGCTAAAGCAAAATTCTTATGCCCAACTGTTATTGCGAAAGTATAGTGTACCACAGGATTTCTCAACTTTCAACATGATGCGCGATCGTATCTTGCTGGAAGAAATACCTCATGGCACAGCATACTTTGATGATGTAGTTGAATCTATGAGGACTAATACAGAACTCATAATTGACTATCAACGTTATGAGGGGAAAAGGGAAACACTTACCATGCAACCTTATTCCATGAAGGTCTATGATAGAAGGTGGTATGTTCTTGGTTATATAAAAGAAAAAGAATCCATTAGACATCTGGCATTGGAAAGATTCCTTGATCTGCAAACAACCAGTCAGAAATTTGAGTACCCGAAGGATTTCAATCCACGAAAGTACTACGATCATGTGGTAGGAATCTACGTGAATGAAGACCTCCCTATAGTTAAATTGAAATTAAGAGTGTATGGTGTACAGATGGAATACATGAGAATGTTGCCACTTCACAAGTCGCAGAGCGAGGTCAAATCAAGATATGGAGAGTTTGCTGAGTTCACGTATCGGCTATGCCTTACACCAGAACTAAAATCAAAAATACTGTCATTAGGGGCGAGTGTTGAAGTGCTTGAACCCTTGGAATATCGCGAAGAGATAATGGCTCAAATAAGTTCTTCTCTTGATAGATATATGAAAAAATGAAGAAATTTAATGGTGTTCTGCGGAGTTTAAGCATACAATACTCTTCACCCCCCGATTCAATAGGTTTTCATTCGTATATATATTATAGAGACAGATCATTTCATTTTTAAATTAAACGATAAGAATATGACAATGAATGAGAAGAAGTTGATGGGTATCAGAATTATAGTACATCGTGGAACCAATCAGATTGGTGGATGCGTTACTGAGTATGAGTGCCGTGGTTTTCATCTGTTTGTGGACTATGGTGAGCAGTTGCCTGGTTATGAGCATACAGAAATGGAGATAGAGGGACTCACCAAGGGTGATGTTTCCAATTCTGCTTTGCTGATTACTCATTATCATGGTGATCATATCGGCAAGGTAAGAGAGTTGAGCAGCGAGATTCCTGTATATATGGGTAAGACTGGTTGTGAAATCTGTCAAGAATTTGAACTTCACATGTCACACATACCTGGAGAAGAGGGTAAAAGACATCGTTTGATGGCAGATAGAGTTACTGAGTTTAAACATTTTGAGCCAGGGCATACCTTTGAGGTGGGGCCTTTCAAGATTATGCCAATAGTGATGGATCACTCGGCATTTGATGCCTATGCTTTCAAAATTGAGGCAGATGGCAGAAAGGTTTTTCATACTGGTGATTTCCGTACCCATGGTTTCCGAAGCAAGATGTTGCCAATGGTTATTGAAAAATACATCGGAAAAGTGGATTGTGTGGTGTCTGAAGGCACCAATGTTGAGCGGAGCAAGGATACCAGGACCAAGACTGAGCGGGATGTCAAGGATGAGTTTGTAGATAACTTCAAAGAGAATAAGTATAATGTGGTATATGTGTCATCCACGAACATAGACAGATTGTTTGCCCTTTATCATGCAGCTTGTGAAACAGATAGAATTTTTTTCTTGGATGAGTTTGCCAAGAAGATGATGGATGCGTCGGCAAACATTGACAAGCTTTGGGGCAAGTCTCGCTTCTATAAATTTCAGAGTAAACCGAAGGCTCCGAAGGTCTTAAGGAAGGATGGGGAGACTAACGATAAATTCTACCATGCTATGGAATCTCATGGCTATGTATTGATTGCCAGAGCAAATGACAAGTTTGATGAGTGGCTAAAGAAGATGCCAAGCGAGGGGAGAAAAGTTTATCTCTCTATGTGGAAGGGCTATGTGGATAATCCAGAAAGTCCGGCTTATAACAAAATGTTGGCAGAGGCTGTTGGTAAGGATTATGTTCATATCCATACCAGTGGGCATTGTGATGTGGAAAGTATGAACAAGTTGTTTGAAATGTTGGAACCTAAGGTGATAATTCCAATTCACACCAATAGTCCAGAGAAATTTGCGGCAGCTTTCCCTTCTTGGAATGTGAAGAAGTTGGAGGATGGAGAGATTTTTAGTACCAACCCATTTGGCGATATACCTGTACATGAGGAAGGTGATACTTTTTTGAGTGCAATATGTCTTTCAGAGAATCAAGATTCTGATGATGATGTCAAGATTTCTTCTGCGGATAAGAAACTTAAATGGTGGAAACTGGATTATAAGCAAATAAGTTCGTTTGATGACAGTAAGCTGGCAAGAGAGACCTTGAAACTTGTTCGAGCAGACAAGAATGTGCTTGCTTTTGAGATTTGGAGTGAGTGTGACTTTGCGCTAATCTTAGGGGAAGTTTATCGAAGAGACAAGACTTTCTACGCAAATCTTGACTCGAAATGTACTTTTGCTTCTGGTGAGCAGGTATTGGCTATCATGCGTTTGCCATCCTCATGGTATTTGATTCCAGTGAAGGTAATGGAACTTGCTACCAAGGAAGCTTTGAAAAACGTATATGATGAGGGCTTGTTAGATATTGGTATATCGGACTTCGATGAATTTTATGAGTTGTATGAGCCTGTTGCGCATTATGCTCCAGACATGATAGTGAAGCCTTTGGTTGACATAGAGACCTTTGAAGGCAAGGTGCTATGTGATTTGGTACCTGCTCGCTATCTGTTTCCTATGGATGTAATGGAGCAACTTCATAAGGAAAAGTGATAGGGTGTGCGGTATGTAGGAGTTTCTATAAACATTTAAACATTTAAATATTAAAGCATGATACTGCAAATGATAACAGAGAGTGAGAGTAAGTCGTTGGAGTCGGTTTATCCTGAGATAGCTAACCACCCATTGCCTACAGCAGAGGAAATGGAAGTGATATTAGATCGATTCAAAGTCGGTGAGAAAGGAGCAGACGAAGAGCTAAAGAATGCGTATATTCGTTTTGTGGCTTCCGTTGCCAAGCGATACCTTGGTCAGGGAGTGTCCAAAGAAGAGCTTTTAGAGATTGGAGTTAAAGGTTTGCTGATTGCCGCTCAAAAGTATGACAAAAAACGCGGAATCAAGTTCATTATCTATGCCGTTTGGTGGATTAGGCAAAGTATTCAACAGGCAGTAAATGAACGTGCAAAATAACTCTGGGCGAATATCAAACTTTTAATACAATAAAAGTATTTCCAAGAGTAGGTTTCTTATTTGTCTATCTTTCCCTACTTTTACCTATCAATATATGCATCCATACCTGTACCATATATTTGTATCTGCCTGATATCCAATAATAATCTTCGAGGTGATGAAGTAAGGATAGATAAGAATATATTATCAAAAGGAAAGAGGGTGCGTCACAGACTTATGACACACCCTCTTTTGTTTTTGGGTAGTTACATCTCTACGTGGACTTCGTGCTTGCCTGGGGAGCAGGGAACAATGGTTCCGCTGATGAGCTTGCCGTCTACGGTGATGCGGCTTACGCCCTTCTCCTTGCCATCGGGATTTTTTATCACGATGTGGTACTCGCCACCACGGAACTTGCGCACTACCTCATACTCCTTAGCGGTGCTTGGAAGGCAGGGATCGATGAGAAGACCCTCGTAGTCGGGCTTGATGCCGAGAATGAATTCGCTGACGGTGTACCACATCCATGCTGCGGTGCCTGTGAGCCATGAGTTCTTTCCCTCGCCCGGACGGGCAGCATCCTTGCCTGCCACCATCTGGCAGTTCACGTAAGGCTCTACCTTGTGCAGAGTCTGGTATTTCTCCTCCACATAGCTGGGGAGTATCTTGGTGTAGTGGTTCCAGGCATCGTTGCCACGTCCCGCTACAGTCTCACCGATGATGACCCAAGGATTGTTGTGGCAGAAGATGCCTGCATTCTCCTTATATCCCTCGGGATAAGAGGAAATCTCGCCCATCTCTACATGATAGGTGGTGTAGGCAGGATTGTTGAGCACCATTCCGTGCTCGCACTCCAGACGCTCCTTGGCGCTATCCAGTGCCTTGTCGCAGAGACCGTCTTCCAGTCCGATGCCCGCCATGGTACACCAGCCCTGACTCTCGATGAAGATCTTGCCCTCCTCGTTCTCATCACTTCCTATCTTGTTGCCGAAGAAGTCGTAGGCGCGGAGGAACCATTCTCCGTCCCATCCGTGCTGCTTCACGGCTTCGCTCATCTGGTCTACTGCCTGCTGCATACGGTTGGCTTCTGCGAGGTAGTCATTCTCGGCGAGACCAGCGATAGTGCCTTCACTGCTGTTTGCGGCTTCCTTGGCGAGCTGCTTGCAGAGCGCCACATAGTCCTTGCCTGTAACGACGAAGAGTCCGGCTATCATCAGGCTCTCTGCCTTGGAGCCTTCTCCCTTGTTCTCTGTTGTCTGGAAACTCTCGTTAGGATCCCACGAGAAGCAGTTGAGGTTGAGGCAGTCGTTCCAGTCGGCACGTCCGATGAGTGGCAACTTGTGAGGACCGAGGTTGTTGATGACATGGTTCATCGAAATCTTCAAGTGCTCGAAGAGACTTACTTCGCTTCCCGGCTGGTTGTCGAAAGGCACCTGCTCGGAGAGGATGGAGAAGTCGCCCGTCTCCTTGATGTAAGCCACGGTTCCGAAGATGAGCCAGCATGGATCATCGTTGAATCCGCCACCGATGTCGTTGTTGCCGCGCTTGGTGAGTGGCTGATACTGATGATAGCAGCCGCCGTCTGGGAACTGGGTGCTGGCAATGTCGATGATGCGCTGCCGTGCACGGGTGGGAATCTGATGCACAAAGCCCACGAGGTCCTGGTTGGAGTCGCGGAAGCCCATGCCACGACCGATGCCGCTCTCGAAGAAACTTGCCGAGCGCGACATGCAGAAAGTGATCATGCACTGATACTGGTTCCAGATGTTCACCATGCGGTCTAACTTGTCGTTGCCGCTCTTTATGGTGAAGATGTTCAGCAGGTTGTCCCAGTACTGGTTGAGTTCTGCGAAGGCAGCGTCCACCTTCTCTGTAGTGTTAAACTGCTGGATAAGAAGATGAGCCTTCTCCTTATTGATGACCTTCTTGGCGACGAACTTCTTGTCCTGTTCGTTCTCCACATATCCTAAGAGGAAGATGAGATCGCGGCTCTCGCCTGGCTGCAGTGTCACCTCGATATAATGCGACGCGATAGGGCTCCAGCCGTGGGCAAAGCTGTTGCGTGGTTTGCCCTCTGTCACAGCCTGTGGCTCAGAGAACTCGTTGTAGAGTCCGATGAAGCTCTCGCGGTCGGTGTCATATCCCTGGATTTCTGTATTGACGGTATAGAAGGCGTAGTGGTTGCGACGCTCACGATACTCGGTCTTGTGATAGATGGTGGAGCCTTCCACCTCTACTTCGCCGGTGGAGAAGTTGCGCTGGAAGTTCTCCATATCGGTGGCTGCATTCCACAGGCACCATTCGGCAAAGGAGAACACCTTGAGGGTCTTCGTCTCCTGCGACTGATTTTTGAGCGTCATCTTCTGTACCTCAGCCCAGGTGTGAAGCGGAACAAAGAAGAGCACACTTGCCTCCACACCGTTCTTGCTTCCCGTAATGCGGGTATAGTTCATACCGTGACGGCACTCGTAGCTGTCGAGTGGAGTCTTGCAGGGCTTCCATCCGGGATTCCACACGGTGTCGCCGTCCTTGATATAGAAATAGCGGCCGCCATTGTCCATAGGCACACCATTGTATCGGTAGCGGGTGATACGCCGGAATTTTGCGTCCTTGTAGAAGGAATAGCCGCCTGCTGTATTGGAGATGAGCGAGAAGAAATCCTCGTTTCCCAAATAGTTGATCCAAGGCCATGGGGTCTGTGGATCGGTAATTACGTACTCGCGATTGTCGTCATCGAAATGACCATACTTTTTCTCTGCCATTGTCTTTGTAGTATTTTTATTGGTTTTTTACTTATTTATTACGTAGAACTGAATTCTTACGAGAAACAGAATGCTATTTTTTAGATTATTTGCATGATTTTGATGCAAAGTTAGTAAAAAGTTATAGTTGTAAAGTTAGATAACTGATATTTTTTGTATTTTTGCAATAGATTAGGTTTGAAATCAAACGGATTGTTAACATTTCATACACTTGGCTTATGAAAAAAAACATTTTAGCACTTGTCATTGCCTTGTTTGCCGTGATACAAACGATGGCGCAGACTTACGACAACCTTTGGAAGCAGGCTGATGCCTACAGGCAGAAAGACCTTCCGAAGAGCGAGATCGGTGTGATGAGAAAAATAAGCGCCAAGGCTTCCGCGTCGAAAGACTACGGACAGCTGCTGGCGGCTGAGATGAGGCAGACGATGCTGTGGAAATCAATCTCCACCGACTCGCTGACTCCTGCTATCCAACGCCTGAGGCTGCAGGAACAGCACACTGCCGACCCAATGCTCAAGGCCGTATGGAATGCTGTGTTGGGAAAACTCTACAAGGAGAATGTTTACTACATTGACGCAAGCGACGAGGAAGTCGCTAACAAGCGTTATCGTGTGAACAGGGCTAAGGCACAAGCGTACTTCATGAAGGCGCTGGCGCAGCCCGAGCTACTGACACGCCACGCATCTACCGAGTATGCGCCACTCACCATGAGAGGACTCGACGGTGCTTCGTTTGGCAACGACATGCTGCATCTCATCGGGTTTGAGGCCGACAGCAAGGAGGCTTATCTGAAAATGTACACCTATTATAATAAGGTGGGCAACAGAGGTGCAGCCTGTCTGTGTGCCTTTGAGGTGATTCAGAAATATCGTCAGGACGACGTGAGAGAGGTGAAAAAATCGAAGTATCTCAATGCCATCGACTCGCTCATCCATGTATATCAAGACATTCCCGAGGCGGGAGAACTGGCGGTGGAGCACTATCGATTCATGGAGGAAGCCACCGACACCAAACCGGCTGACAAGCTCAATTATATCAACTATGCCCTGAGCCGATGGGGAGGATGGTCGAGGATGAACGTGTTGAGAAATGCACAGAAACGACTCACCGAACCAATGTTTGACATCGAGGACCTGCAGCAGGTGTTGCGCCCAGGACAGAAGCAGTGGGTTCATTTCAGCGTGCGCAACCTGCAGAACATGAAGGTGAAGCTGTCGCGCCTCGATATCACTGCCGACAACGAATATGACGTGCAGGATGATAAAACTTACAAGTGGCTGAAAACCAAGACTTCGGAGCTGCACGAGAAAGAATACAGCAGACAGTTTTATGGTCATCCAGACTACGAGGAGGTGAAAGATTCCATCCTGTTGCCTGCGCTGCCCATAGGCGCCTATCTCATGGAGGTGACGGCCGATAACCCAGGTGTGACGCCAGCCCGACGACTCTTCTATGTGAGCGACCTGGCTGTGATGATACAGCAGCTGCCCGATGACAGGCACCGCTATGTAGTGGTTAGTGCCACGAGCGGACAGCCCATTGCCGGTGCAAGGATAGAACTCTACAGAGACGACTACTACGACTTCAAAACCAAGAAGCATAAGCGTATCGTGCATGCCAGGCTTACCAGCGACGCCGAGGGTGAGGCGTACTTCAAGAACGTGGACGGAAGCGTGCTGCTTTCTACCACGACCGACAAATACTGTCCAGCCCGAGACATCTATCTCTCGCGTACACGCTACTATGAGCAGAAAAACAACAAGACCATCGTCAATCTATATACCGACCGAGCCATCTATCGTCCCGGACAGACGGTGCATGCCGCTGCCATCCTCGCCATCAATGAGCGAGGGACTGATGCCAAGGCCTTTGAGAAGGGCAAGGAGGTGAAGATGGAACTGTATGATGCCAACTGGAAGGTGGTGGCAGAGAAGACTGTCACGACGGACGATTACGGAATGGCTGCCGCCGACTTCGTGTTGCCACAAGGCGGACTGACAGGACAGTATAGTGTAAGAGCCATGGGCTATGGATGCTACTTCCGTGTTGAAGAATACAAGCGACCCACCTTTGAAATCAACTTTCCCGAGGTGAACGAACGATATACATGGGGCGACACCGTGGTGGTGAAAGCTACAGCTAAGACCTATGCAGGCCTGCCTGTTCAGGGAGCCAAGGTGGAATACACTGTGACAAGGCGCAATCAGCTGTGGTGGTGGGGCTCACGTTCAGCCGACCGACAGGTGATGACAGGAGAGGCTGTGACCCGTGAGGATGGAAGCTTTGATGTGGAAATACCATTAGAGGCTAAGTTGACTGGCGCCGACAGCAATGGCGCTGACGATTTTATGCGAGTGGCGAGATTCTTCCACTTCGACGTGTCTGCCATCGTCACCGACATCAGCGGCGAGAGTCATGAAGGCGAGATGAGTCTGCCTCTCGGCACGAAGCCCACCGCCTTTGCTGTCGACCTACCTAAACGCATGGAGACCGACAGTCTGAAACAGGTGACCTTTGCCTACCTCAACAGTGCTGGAATAAAGATTGCCCACTCGCTGAAGTATCGCATAGATGGGGGCGAGTGGCTTGATGCTGAGGCCAATGAGCCTGTGCAACTGCAACATTTGGCATCGGGCATGCACATGGTGGAGGCTGTGTGCGGACAGGACAGTCTGCAGCATAAGTTCGTCCTCTTTAGTATGAAGGACACCAGGCCGATGGAGGAGACCATGCACTGGAGCTATCAGACTGCCACGAGCTTCCGCACCGACGGCAAGCCTGTCTATCTGCAGGTTGGGTCATCGGCCAACGGTGTGCACATCGTCTACTCGATCATCGCCGGCAACAAGCTGATCGAGAAAGGTGCATGGGAACTGGGCGACAGCATCGTCACCTTGCCCTTCACCTACCGACCAGAATATGCCTCGGGCATTGTGCTCAACTACGCCTTTATAAAGGACGGGAAATGCTACTCACGCACCATGAACATCGCAAGACCCATGCCCGAGAAGAAGCTGAACATCGAGTGGAAAACTTTCCGCAACCGGCTTACACCAGGACAGAAGGAGGAATGGACACTGCGCATCACTACGCCCGACGGAAAACCAGCCAAGGCGCAGTTGATGAGTGTGCTCTACGACAAGTCGCTCGACCCGTTGCAGAGGCTTACATGGCAGATGAACTTAGGCTTCTATCAGTCGCTGCCCAGTAGCTATTGGAAGAACAACCTCGCCGTGAGAACCCGCTATGCGGGCTTTGGCAGCAACTTCCCTACTAAGTATTATCAGGAGAACGAACTGCAGGCCGACAGTTTTAATCCGTTCTACTTCCAGAGCGAGTTTTATGGCAAGAAGGTGTTCTTCTTAGCCAAAGGTGCCATGGAAGACAGAATAGTGGAGAGTGCAAAGGCAACAGCCCCCGTCATCAAACGCGATGAATTGGTGAAGGAAGAAAGTAGAGTGATGCACATCAGAGGAGCCAGATATGCTAACGCCAAACAGCTGTTTGGACTTACCGAGAGCGCTGCAGAGGATGTGGCTGACGGAGGAATCGCTGTGGGCTGCTCTGCGCCTGAGGTGGCAAAGACTGAAGAAATGCTCGACCAGGTGCAGACACGCGAGAACTTGAACGAGACGGCTTTCTTCTATCCTGCCCTGCAAACCGACGATGAGGGTAATGTGGCCATACGTTTCACCCTGCCTGAGAGCATCACAACTTGGAGATTTGTGGGACTGGCTCATAATAGAGAGATGTGTCATGGCGTCATAGATGCCGAGGCTGTGGCACAAAAGACGGTGATGGTGCAGCCCAATATGCCACGCTTCCTGCGCGAAGGCGACAAGGCTGTGGTGGCAGTCAGAGTGTTCAACAACTCAGACAGGAAGGTGAACGGCAGTGCTCGTATGCAGATCCTTGACCCCGAAACCAACAAGGTGGTGTGGCAACAGACTCAGAAATACAACCTGGAAGCCAACGGATCGACATCGCTGATGTTTGACGTGCAGGGGCTGAAAGAAGGTATATATATAAATAAGGTGGTGGCAGCCGGTCGTGGCTATAGCGACGGCGAGCAGCACTATCTGCCCGTATTAGGCAACAGCGAGCTCGTAACACGCACCCTGCCCATCACACTGACTGAGAAAGGAGAGAAGCACTTCGACCTCACTTCGCTCTTCGCCGACAAGGAAGGCAAACAGGCTGCACAGGCAGAACGCGCCAAGGTGACTATCGAGTACAGCAACAATCCAAGTTGGCTGATGATTCAGGCGCTGCCATCGCTCAGCAAGGCAAAAGACGACAATGCCGTCTCGCTGATGTCGGCTATCTACAGCAACAGCATCGCCCGCCACATCATGAAGCAGAGTCCTGTCATCGCACAGGTAGTGAAGTTGTGGAAGCAGGAAGCAGCCTCGGCTGAAAGCGCAAGAGCAGCCAAGGGTGGCAAGGCTGACGAGGCTGGCACTTCACTGCAGAGTGTTCTGGAGAAGAATCAGGAACTGCGTGAACTTGTGCTCAACGAAACACCTTGGGTGATGGATGCCGACAGGGAGAGCGAGCAGAAAAAACTATTGATTGAATATCTGGATGAGTCGCTGTGTCAGAACCGACTGACCGACGAGGTGGCAAAATTGCGTAAGCTTCAGCTTGCCGACGGCTCCTTCGCCTGGTGGAAAGGCATGGAAGGCAGCAGATACATGACTACCGAGGTGGCTGAGATGATGGTTAGGCTGAACCGTATGGTGGGTGTACAGCAGGAGACCAAAGACATGCTGACTGCTGCTCTGCGCTATCTGCAGCGAAAGGCTGCTGCAGAAGTGAAGGACATGAAGAAAGAGGTGGAGAAGAAGAGAAATGTGCGCCCGAGCGAACTGGCTATACATTATTTATATATTCTCTCGCTCGACGGACGCAAACTTGATCCGGCAGCGACTTATCTGCTGCAGAATATGGCAGAGCGTACCGGTGAGTTCACCATCTATGGCAAGGCAAGAGCTGCCGTGGTGCTGGCAAGCAATGGACAGCAGGCCAAGGCTGCCGACTATCTGCAGAGCATAGCCGAGTATTCGGTAAGCAGACCGGGAATGGGAAGATACTTCGACACACGCAATGCTTACTATAGCTGGCGCGACTATAAGATTCCTACACAGGTGGCCGCTATCGAGGCAACGGAGATGCTGGGTACAAAGGCTGGAAAGGCATTTGCCGCAGAGAATCTGACCGTTCAGCAAGCTATCGACGAGATGAAGCTGTGGTTGTTGCAGTCGAAGCGCACCCAGGCTTGGGATACTCCAGTCAACACGGTGGATGCGGTTTATGCCTTCCTCAATGGTAAGGAAATACTGCTGCAGAAGTCGGCAGACAATGCCACTATCCGTATAGACGGCAAACCACTGCAGTTGCCTCAGGCTACGGCAGGACTTGGCTATGTGAAGACCTCGAAGCAGGGCGCACCACACACGCTGACGATTGACAAGAAGAACGAAGGCACCAGTTGGGGCGCAGTATACGCCCAGTTTGTGCAGTCCTCTGCCGAGATAGCCGCCTCAGAGGCAGGCATCAAGGTGGTGAGAAAGGTGGTGAACGCCAAGAACGTGAAGGTGGGCGACAAGGTAAAAGTAGTGCTTGCTATTACAGCTGACCGCGACTACGACTTCGTGCAAGTGGTGGATAAGCGCGCTGCCTGCTTGGAGCCCGTCACTCAATTGAGCGGCTATCAGTGGAGCATGGGTTGCTATGTGGCACCCAAGGATTATACAACAAATCTCTACTTTGGCCGTTTATCAAAAGGAAGGCACGTGGTGGAGATGGAGTATTACATCGACCGCAAGGGCGAATATCAGGCAGGAACCTGTGCGGCGCAGTGTGCCTACAGTCCTGAGTTTGGCGGAAGGGCAGAGGCTTATAGGCTGAATGTGAAGGAGTGATGTCTTAACTCCCTGACTCTTAGAATTCCGAAAGTAGAATAAGAAACAGAATATACGAACTGATAAATACAAAGTGAACAGATGAAAAGAATGAGTATATGGATGCTGGTATCGCTGTTGGCGGTTTCGGCATCGGCGCAGAAAATAACCACGCAGCAGGAGACAATCGACTGTGGACAGGTGTTGTTCAGAAATCCCGTAACGGCAGAATTCCCTTTGAAGAACGCCGGCAACAAGGCTTTGCGCATCAGCCAGGTGCGCAAGAGTTGCGGATGCACAGAGGTGGAGTTTCCTGAGCGAGACATAGCACCGGGCGATTCGTTTATGGTCAGGGCAACATTCGATGCCAAGCAAATGGGCACGTTCATCAAGCAGATTGGACTCTTCAGCAATGCCGACGAACAGCCTTTCGTGCTTACTATGCGTGGAAAGGTGGTGGACAGAGTGGTCGACTTTGCTGGCAATTACGCCTATCAGTTGGGCAAGTTGAAAACCGACATACAGGACCTGGAGTTTGATGACATCAACCGAGGCGACCGCCCCGTGCAGCGCATCCACATCATGAATCCTACCGACGAGGTGCTGCAGCCTGTAGTGCTGCACTTGCCTCCCTATCTCACCGCACAGGTGTCGCCTTCCAAGTTGGCGCCACGCCACAGTGGTGTGATCACAGTTATGTTGGACTCACGCAAGTTGCGCGACTTGGGACTGAATCAGACTTCCATCTATCTTGGCTCGCATCTTGGTGACAAGGTAGCACCTGAGAAGGAAATCGGTGTGTCGGCAGTTCTTTTACCAAACTTCGAGAAGTTGACAGCCGAAGACTTGGCACAGGCGCCTAAGGTGAAACTATCTACCACCACACTCGACCTTGGTAACTTCGGCACCAAGAAAAAGGTGAAGGGCGAAATCCTCATCACCAATGAAGGCAAATCGGTGCTCGAGATAAGAAGTATGCAGATGTTTACCATGGGACTTCAGGTGTCGCTCAAAAAGTCGAAGATTCAGCCTGGAGAGACGGTTAAACTCAAGGTGACTGCTGTCGCATCCGAACTGAAGAAGTCGCGTTCGAAGAATCCTCGTGTGCTCATGATAACCAACGATCCTGATAATGCCAAGGTGGTAAAGGTAAAGGTGAAGTGAGAGAAACGAGTCTATTAAGAACAGATAAATAGGAACAGATAAGTAAGAACGCAAAGTAACAAGTTCTGTTAAAAAAAAGAAAGAACCGTGCAAATAGAAATAGATAATGGCAGTGGATTCTGCTTTGGTGTGACCACTGCCATCAAGAAGGCTGAGGAAGAACTCGAAAAAGGTGGACAACTGTATTGCTTAGGTGATATCGTACACAACGGAATGGAGGTGGAACGACTGCATCATGCCGGGCTAATCACCATCAACCACGAGGATATGGAGAAACTGCATCATGTCAAGGTGTTGTTGCGTGCTCATGGTGAGCCGCCTGAGACTTATGCCCTGGCCGAGCAAAACCATATAGACATCATTGACGCCACCTGTCCTGTGGTGTTGCAGTTGCAGAAACGTATCAAGCGGCAGTATACCAGCAATCCGGATGCGCAGATAGTCATCTTTGGCAAGAATGGACACGCAGAGGTGTTGGGACTGGTGGGGCAGACTGCCAGCAAGGCCATCGTGATTGAGAAATTCCAGGATGTGGAGAAACTGGATTTCTCTCGCGATATCTATCTCTATTCCCAGACGACTAAGAGTCTTGACGAGTTTCATCGTATCATAGAGTATTGTCAGGAGCATATTGTAGAGGGCGCCACTTTCAAGAGTTTTGACACCATCTGCCGACAGGTGGCCAATCGTATGCCTAATATAGCCAGCTTTGCTTCCAAGCACGACCTCGTGCTTTTTGTGAGCGGACGCAAGAGTTCCAACGGCAAGGTGCTCTTCAAGGAATGTCATCGCGTGAACTCCAACAGTTATCAGATAGAAAGTGCCAATGAAATCAACCTCGACTGGCTCAAGGATGTAAACACAGTGGGAATTTGTGGCGCTACCAGTACTCCCAAATGGCTGATGGAAGAATGCCGTGAGTTTATCTTGAACCATCTGTAATAAGTTCGTGAATGGGGAAGAAGTTGATATAAACAAAACAGGTGGTACGTCTTCTCACGAGGACCCACCACCTTCAAAAAACAGTAATTAACTCAAAATTTATAATCTATATCATTACTACCTTGTTCTGATATTCTAATCTCTACATGCAAATGTACAGAAAAGGTACATTTTGACCAAATTATTTTCTGTGAAACGGCACAATGTTTCGCTGAAAGCTTTTTGTTTAAGATATTTTCACACTTTAATCTCCTTTAGTAATTACTCTGCATAAGTCGTCAACTATGAATATAACTAAAATGAAGTAAGTCAACGTAAATGATAAATAAAATAAGTAACAACCGAGTCAACCATGTTAAAAACAACGCTAAGAGGGTAAGCTAAAATCGTCAAACCACAAGAAATCTTACTCTTATACTATATAAATGTTCTTTTAGCCTATATAATTCTATGTTCTAAACTTTAGAACTTATGTTCTAAAGTATCGAACTTAAGTTCTAAAGTTTAGAACATAGATTTATAACTAACAGACAGGGCAAACGCATCAAACTTTTTACCTTTTAACATATAGATATTAATGTTGTATCTTATTGAATATTAACTATTTATATTTGCTTATACCAAAAATATTTTGTATCTTTGTAAAGAAT
>NZ_JARJVV010000003.1:239149-240325 GCF_029348455.1 Segatella intestinalis | reverse complement strand
GTCTCTCATTCTACTTTAGAAAGAATAATCGTCTCTCCAGAAAGGAGGTGTTCCAGCCGCACCTTCCGGTACGGCTACCTTGTTACGACTTAGCCCCAATTACCAGTTTCGCCCTAGGCCGCTCCTTGCGGTCACGGACTTCAGGCGCCCCCGGCTTTCATGGCTTGACGGGCGGTGTGTACAAGGCCCGGGAACGTATTCACCGCGCCATGGCTGATGCGCGATTACTAGCGAATCCAGCTTCGTGGGGTCGGGTTGCAGACCCCAGTCCGAACTGAGACAGGCTTTAAGGATTGGATCGTATTTGCATACGACCGGCTCTCTGTACCTGCCATTGTAACACGTGTGTAGCCCCGGACGTAAGGGCCGTGCTGATTTGACGTCATCCCCACCTTCCTCGCACCTTACGGTGGCAGTGTCCACAGAGTGCCCAGCTTGACCTGATGGCAACTATGGAGAGGGGTTGCGCTCGTTATGGCACTTAAGCCGACACCTCACGGCACGAGCTGACGACAACCATGCAGCACCTTCACAGAGGCCCCGAAGGGCGTCATTGTCTCCAAATCCTTCCTCTGCAATTCAAGCCCGGGTAAGGTTCCTCGCGTATCATCGAATTAAACCACATGTTCCTCCGCTTGTGCGGGCCCCCGTCAATTCCTTTGAGTTTCACCGTTGCCGGCGTACTCCCCAGGTGGGATGCTTAATGCTTTCGCTTGGCCGCTGAACCAGTTGGCCCAACAGCGGGCATCCATCGTTTACCGCGCGGACTACCAGGGTATCTAATCCTGTTCGATACCCGCGCTTTCGAGCTTCAGCGTCAGTTGCGCCCCAGTGAGCTGCCTTCGCAATCGGAGTTCTTCGTGATATCTAAGCATTTCACCGCTACACCACGAATTCCGCCCACTTTATGCGTACTCAAGGAAACCAGTTCGCGCTGCAGTTCAGATGTTGAGCATCTACATTTCACAACACGCTTAATCTCCGGCCTACGCTCCCTTTAAACCCAATAAATCCGGATAACGCCCGGACCTTCCGTATTACCGCGGCTGCTGGCACGGAATTAGCCGGTCCTTATTCATAGGGTACATGCAAAAAACATGCACATCAAAAAACGTACATGGGATACTTATTCCTGGCCGATTAAGGCACGGTCGTCGGCGCCATTATGCCTTCCAG